>NZ_JBFAJC010000009.1:0-271785 GCF_040655075.1 Actinoallomurus sp. NPDC050550
CGCCCGCGGGGGCGGGGGCGGGGCGCGCCCCCCCCCCCCCGGGGGGGGAGGGTGGACCGGGGCGGCCACTGGCTTGGCTTGCGGTGAGGGCGGGGGCGCTTAGCCTTGCCGGGGCGAACGGGCACGGTGTGCCGCTGCCCGCAATGACCGAGTGTGTGACCCCGTCGGAGGCTCGCCGCAAGCCGCGCCAGTGGACGCTTTGGGCCACCCGGCCAGTCTAGGAGCCGGGCTTAATGATGAGGCCCTGCACGATGGCCATCAGATCACAGGAGGATGGCTACCAGATCAGTGGTGTCGGCGTGGGCAGGCGCGGCCAGGGTGAGCGCGGTGACGGCGGCGGGAATGGGTCCCCAAGGAGCGCCCAACCAGCCGTGGAAATCAGACTACTGCCACGACCACCACTGGTACGTGTAATTGTCTCTGCAGTTGCCGATCCCGGTCGAGGGACCCCCGTCGCCGGTGATGGCGTCGATGCAAGCATAAGGGTCTTGCACGTTGCGGAACACTTGGTAGTACCGGCCGTCGATCGGCCCCCCTACCCAAGTCGCGGTGAACTTCTGCCAGTTGCCGCCGTTGCATGAGAAAAGGCCATTGGGCTGGCCTGCGTCGATGCATTGCCCACTGTTGGCTCGAAATTGAATTTGTCCGGACACGTTGGAGATGTTGGTCCAGATCTGCACCGGTGATCCGTTGCAGTTCCAGGCACTAAGCCAGCCACCACCGGCGTCGAGGCATTGGCTCTTTGTGATGTTGAACATCTCGCCGTTTTGATACGACGCGGACGCGGAGGGCGCGAGGCCCACCAGTGTCGCGATGAGCGGCGCAGTCAGAGCTGTAAGCGTAATGATCTTTCTTTTGAGCATCTGCATTTTGTTCCTTACCTTCCGCATCCACTCGCTGGCTCTCGCGGGTTCTTGGGCTGGTGCCCGTTTACCTCTTCTGGGCGTTCGGGCCTCGCCATTGTGTACAGCGGTCAAGGGAGATGCGATCGTTTAAGTCCTCGACTTAAACGATCGCCTGCGGTCCCTCGTTGTCGGCTCGGTTCCATGGCCTGATCGGGCCACACCTTGATCGCGCTCGCTCCACGCCTTCTACGCTGGAGATCGTTCTGATGGATCTCCGGGGGCGTGATGTGACGACGATCAGCTACCCCGCCGTGGACCTGGCCTAGACCAGGTTTGCGCTCTCACCGCTCGGCCACCTCGTGCACGGCGTCCACGATTCGGCGTGCAGCCGTGGCTCCTCACTCCGCCGTACCTGGTGGCACACAGCGCGTCGTAACGTCCCTGCGGCCCGCCTATGACCTCGTCGCACGCATCAACGCCGACCCCTCAGCCCTGCCGGCCAAGACGGGCAAGTAGCTAGCCCGTGAGCTCGGGACGTCTCACGGATCGCGCAACCGGCGCTCTCGGGTCGGCTCCGCGTCTGACCTTCTGATCAGCGTTCGGGGTAGGCGCGGAATGCTTTGTCGATGGCGTTGCGGGTCCGCGCGTCTTCGAGACGGGTTTCTAGCGGGTTGTCTCCCCAGTCGGTGAGGCTGACGTGGATGATTCCGTGTCGTGCAACGGTCTGAACGGGCCGGTCCAGCAGCTTGCCCGCATCGCGACCGGCGAGGCGGGCGTCCGGCAGTTCATCGACCTCGGCACCGGAATCCCCACCTCGCCCAACGTGCACGAGGTGGCACGGCGGATCCACCCGGACGCCCGCGTGGTGTACGTCGACCACGATCCGATCGTGATGGCGCACAACCGGGCGCTGCGGGCCCGGCCCAAGGGCGTCGTCGCGATCGGGGGAGACATCCGCCGGCCGCAGGAGATCCTGGACCACCCCGACGTGCGTGAGCTCATCGACTTCGACCGGCCGGTCGGCGTGCTGTGCCTGGCGGTCCTGCACTTCGTCTCCGACGAGGAGGACCCGTACGGTGTCCTCGCGGCGCTGCGCGCCCGGATGGCGCCCGGCAGTCACCTGGTCATGAGCACGACCTCCTCGGAGGGGTTCTCCGAAGACGAAGTCGAAGAGATCACGGCCAGCTACACCGGTGTGACGTCCGGGCTCACTCTGCGCTCCCGGGCGCGGATCGAGCGCTTCTTCGACGGTCTGGAACTCCTAAAGCCCGGTGTGGTCGACATCTTCAAGTGGCGGGCCGACGAGTCGCTCGTCGAAGGCGGGAAGCTGCTCGCCGGCGTCGCCCGCAAGAACGCCTGACCGCCACTCTCACCCGGCGCCCAGGAGGCGGGACAGCGCGCCGAGCACGGCGGGCCACGCGCCTGTGAGCGGGTCGATCACCGCGAAGTGGCCGACGCCGGGCAGCTCGGTGAGGGTGCAGTCGTCTCCCGCCGTCCGGGCCGCCCGCGCGTACGCCCGAGACTGCTCGACCGGGACACTCTCGTCCGCCGACCCGTGGACCAGCACGGACGGGATCGACGAGGGCAGCAGTGCCGACGGGTCGGCGAGCGCGGTCCGCTCGGGCAGACCGGCCGCGGGGCCGCCGAGCAGCTCGTCGGCGGCGCCGTCGCTCAGGCCCAGCTCCGATGCCACGGCGAGGTCGGCCACCGGAGCCAGCGCGACGACGCCGCGCACGCCCGGCGGCTCGGGCAGGTGCCAGGGGGCCGACGCGGGCAGCCGAGCGCGGGAGGCGGCCCACAGCGCGAGGTGCCCTCCCGCGGAATGGCCGAGCAGCACGACGGCGCCGATCCCGCCCGGGACTGCCTTGTCCGCGAGCGTCGGCACGGTGTCGACGGCGCGGGCGATGTCGTCGAAGGTGCCTGGCCAGCCGCCGCCGTCCTGACCGATGCGGCGGTACTCGATCGCGGCCGTGGCGAAGCCGCGGGAGGCCAGGTCGTCGGCCATCGGGCCGGTGTGCGCCCGATCGAAGCGGGGACGCCAGAAACCGCCGTGCACGATGATCACGAGCGGCCTCGTCGCGGGGCGATCGCCCCGGGGGAACCGCAGGTCGGCGACCTGGTCCGGCAGGCACCCGTAGGCCACCGTCGCGTCTGGATCGGGTGCCGGACGGGTCAGAACGTCGGAGGACGGCGGCACGGGATGCCCTCTCAGAAGCCCGGGAACACTCGGCGCAGATCGTCGAGAGTGATCGCGTCCGAGTCGAGGGTGACCGAGTCCGGCGTGTGCGCGGGCGCGTGCCGGCCGGTGACGAGGCGCAGCCACCACTCCGCCGGAGCGGTCAGCACCCCGTCGGGCTGGGCGGGGGAGTCCACGAGCGTCACCGCGTCGCGTACGGCGAGGCCGAACTCTCGCTCCGGGGCGGTCGTCCGTACCGCGAGGGTCACCTGGCGACCCCCGAGGACGTCGGCCCGGCCGAGAAAACCGATCAGCATTCCGGCGTGGTCGACCAGCAGCTCGGTGCCCTCCGGCGACAGCGTCGCCGCCGGGTCGAACGCGACCTCGACGTCCCAGGTGTGATGGGTGAACTCGCTGAGGCGCAGCTGGGCCACAGTGGCGACGTCCACCGGGGCGGGCAGGAATCCCATGTCGACGCGCAGCCCTTCCCGGGTCGGAGCGTCGAGTTCCTCGAACCGGGCGACCAGCGCGTCGCTCGAGCGCACGAACGCCTCGGCGCGTTCGGCGGGCGACATGGCGTCCCACCGCGCCCAGACGGTCTGGTTGAACTCCCCGCCAGGATGGCCCTTGCCGCTCAGCGCGCCGTCGAGCACGGCGAGGGAGATCTCCGCACCGCTGCCCAGGTGGCTCAGCACCTGGGAGACATCCCACTCGGACGCTCCCGACGGGCGGGTGAGATCGGCCTCGCCGAACCCGCGTACGCGGGCGGCCAGCAGGTCGTGGCCGGCGCGCAGCGCCTTGATGTTCCGGTCGGCCCGCTCTGTCATCCTCGGTCTCCCAATGGCGTCGTGATCGTACGGAGCATCGCGGAAGCCATCATGTCACCAGCTCCTCCCGCCTCCGGCGGAGAACCCGGCCCGAGATCTCCGGCCGTGAGGCGGACACCACGTAGCATCGGCACTTGACGTCCTCCCCTGCCTGAAGGCGGGGGATTCCAACCCGGTCCCTACCCGGAGGTGAGAACAGGTTGAGGTTCGCGGTTCACGGCCCCGCCTGGTGGCTGGAGGGCTCCCCGCGCTGTCACGGCACGTCCTGCCGCGATGTTCTTGGCCGCGTTCACATCCGCGTGATCGGTATGCCCGCAGGCGCGACAGCGAAAGACCGCTTGGCTCTCACGGTTGTCCGCAGCGCAGTGCCCACAGGCATGACAAATCTGAGACGTGTACGCGGGGTTGATCTTTTCCACCCGGCCCGGCGCCTTGTGCTCCAGTCGGGTCACCAGAAGACCCCAGCCGGCCGCGTGGATGGAACGGTTGAGCCCGGCCTTGGCCCGCACGTTGCTGCCCGGCGCGGCGATGGTGCCGCGCGCGGACCGAACCATGTTCTTGATCTTCAGATCCTCGACCCGGATCAGGTCATAATCGGCGGCCAGACGAGTGGAGGCCTTTTCCACCCAGTCCTTGCGCCGGTCGGCCTGACGTGCCTTGATCCGGGCGATCGCCGTCTTGACCCGCGCACGTCGCTTCGACCCCGGATTCGCACGCGCCAGCCTGCGTTGCAACCGCCGCAGGCGGTTGGCTTCGGTGTCGCGCAGGCCGGGAACGGACAGCTTTTCGCCGGTGGACAGGGCGGCCGAGACGGCGACGCCGCGGTCCACGCCGACGACCTGTCCGGTGCCGGGGCCGTCGATGGGTGGGGGGATTACCGCGAACGCGACATGCCAGCGACCCGCCCGGTCCCGGTTCACCCGGAAGGACTTGGCCTCCTTAGAGACCTGGCGGGACCAGTGAAGCCGGACCCAGCCGACCTTCGGAATCCACACCTCACCGACCTTGCGGGACAGGCGGCGCACATCCCAGTGCCGACCGCGCTGCCCGACGATCCGGAACCCCTCGTGCACGCCCGTTTTGCGCCAGGTGGGCCGCCGATGCGTCCCGGCGAAGAAGCCCGCTATGGCCCGGGCGAAGTCACGCAACGCCTGCTGCTGCACCGTCTGAGACCCCGCCGCCAGCCACCCGAACGCCTTCCGGGCCTCAGTCAGTTGACGGGACTGCTCGCCATAGCCCGGCGCGCTCTTCCGGCCTGGCCGCCAGTGTTGATGCTGCTCGACCGCGAGATTCCACACATATCGGGCGTGTGTGCAGTGGTCCAGCAGCGCGTGCTCTTGAGCGGGCGTGGGCGCAAGCCGGAACCGCATGCCCGCACCCTAACCAACACCACCGACACTCCGAGGAGGGAACGGCGTTTCCTCCCCGCCCGGACGGCCGGGGCCTCCACGCCGCAAAGCAGATGAACGCGCGCCGGGACGTCGAGCCCGTTCGTCCCGCGCCTCGGCCGGCCGGCCGCGACGGCGACGCGCGCAACACGAACGCCACGGCCTGGGACGGTCGGCAGCCGGGGACCGGTCCGCTGGAGAGCGGTTCGCCGGAGGTCGGCCCGGTTGAGACCGTGGCCGCCCGGCTCACGGTCCGCGACATCCTGGGGCTGGACTTCGTCGCGACGTGGGGGCCGGAGGTCGTGGCGGGTGCGGCACACCTCGACCGGCCGGTCCGCTGGCTGCACGTCGCCGAGGCCGCCGACGTCTCCGTGATGCTCACCGGCGGGGAGATGGTGCTGACCACCGGGCTGCTGCTGGCCGACGACGAGCGGGTCCAGACGGACTACATCGAGTCGATGCGGCGCGCCGACGTCGCCGCCGTCGTGCTCGGCCTCGGCCGGGCGTTCCGGACCACGCCGGAGGCCATGCGCCGGGCGGCCGAGCGCTGTGGGGTGCCGCTGATCATCCTGCACCGGCCGGCGCCGTTCGTCCGGCTGACGGAGGAAGTGCACTCGCGCCTGCTCCACGGCCGGTTCGCCACCCTGGACCTGTCCGACCGGATCCGGTCCTCGCTCACAGCGCTGAACCTCTCCGGGGCGACGTTGCAGCAGCTGCTCGACGAGATCGCCTGCTACGGCGGCTGTCCCGTCGTGCTGGTCAACCTCGCGCAGCGGGTCCTCGCCTCGGCCGGCGACAAGGCGTCGCTCAGCGAACTGCTCCGCGACTGGGACCGGGTGTCCCGGCAGGTCGCCGAGCTCGCCGGCAGCGGACCGGTCACCGTCGAACCCGACGGTTGGATCGTGGTCTCCCTCGAGGCCCGTGGCCGGCAGTGGGGCCGGCTCGTGTTCTTCGGCTACGCCGGCTCCGACGAGTTCGGCCTCGTGCTGGGCACGCGGGCGGCCGAGGCTCTGGCCATGCACCGCCTCCTCGGCGACCGCGACCACGGCTGGGAGGCGCAGGCGGCGGAGGCGCTGCTGCTCGACCTGGCCTCCGGCTCGGCCCGGCCCGAGCAGTTGTTCACTCGCGTACGGGCCGCCGGCCTGCCGGTGAACCGCCGGACGTTCGTCCCGCTGGTGGTCCGGCTCCTCGCCGACGGGCCCGGAGAGACGGAGTACGACGGCGTCCCGGAGCTGATCGAGCGGGCCGTGTCGGAGGTCCCCGAGGTGGCCGGGCTCGTCGCGCGGATCGGCGAGGAGGGCACGGCCGCCCTGCTGAGCATCCCGTATGGCGAGGACTCCGACGCCGCCATGTGCCGTGTCGCCCTGCGCATCGGGGAGTCGCTGAACGCCCGCGGCCGGAGGGCCGTGCTGGGCGCCGGTTTCGCCTGCTCGATGCTCGACGAGGTGCGCCGGTCCTTCGTCGAGGCGGTCCACGTCGCCGACGCGGCCGTGGCCGCACCGCCGGCCGGCCCGGTGGCACGGCTGGGCGACGTACGCCTGCGCGGGCTGGTACGCCTGCTGCGGGACGATCCGGAGCTCCAGGCCTTCATCGAACGCGAACTCGGCCCGCTGCTGCGCGACCCGTCCCTGCTCGGTGTGCTGCGCACCTACATGGAGACCGGACGCAACAAGTCCCTCGCCGCCCAGGCGCTCCACGTCAGCCGCCCCACGTTCTACCGTCGTCTGCAGCGCATCGAGGCGCTGCTCGGCATCGACCTGGAGGACTGGGAGCGCCTCACCTCCCTGTACGTCGCCCTCCTCGCCCACGAGGGACAGCGCGGGACCGGCCCCTGACTATCCGGCCGCCCGTGGGAGTATCCGTGGTGCGATGGCGGCGGCTGCCGTGCCGGCTGCCGAGGACGCGGCGACGGTTCCCCAGGCGATCGGGCCCAGCGGGGTGCAGCCGAAGAAGTGGCTGACGCCGGGTGTCTCCACGATGCCGACCAGCACCGCGGCGGAGGCGACACAGGTGACCAGGACGAGTGGGTTGCCTCGTCCGATGCTCAGGGTCTGGCCGAGCTGGGTGCTCACCAGTGCCGCCAGGCCCATGGTGTCGGCTCGGCGGGAGCGGCCGGTGACCCGGCCCGCGTACCAGGCGAGGCTCGCGCCGAGGGCGGTGGCGCCGCCGCGGGTGGCGAGGGTGCGTGCCAGGTCGGCTCCGGACAAGGTGACCGGACCGGCGGCGAGGATCCCGTCGCCGTGTCCGCTGGGCGAACGATCGTCGGTTCGGAGCGCGACGGCGAGGGCCGGCAGCATGTCGGTGAGCATGTTCACCAGCAGCAGTTGCCGGGTGTTGAGGGGTGCCCTGCCGCCGATCGCGGTGCCGAGGAGGGTGAAGGCGACCTCCCCGGCGTTACCGCCGACCAGGATCGACACTGCGTCGCGTACCCGGCTCCACAGTGCGCGTCCCTCGGCGAGGGCCTCGATGAGGCGGAGCGGATCCGGGTCGGTGAGCACCAGGTCGGCGGCGCCTCGCGCGGCCGTGGACGACCTGGTGGCCATGCCGATTCCGACATCGGCGAGCCGGATCGCCGCCGCGTCGTTCGCGCCGTCTCCGGTCATCGCCACGACGTGCCCGGCCTGCTGCAACGCCTGCACGATGCGGACCTTGTGCTCGGGTGAGACCCGGGCGAACACGCTCGTGCGGCGCACCCGCTCGAGTCGCTGCTGTTCCGACAGCAGGTCGAGTTCGGCTCCGGTGAGTACCGCGTCGTCGTTGGGAATGCCCAGCTGCCGGGCGACGGCCGTGGCGGTGGCCGGATGATCGCCGGTGATCAAGGTGATCCGGACGCCGGCCTTCGTGAGCCGCTCGATGGTCGCCGACGCGGTGGGCCGCGGCAGATCGGCGATCGCGACGAATCCGAGCAGGGTCAGCTCCTGGGCGAGCGCGTCGAGGTCGCACGGCAGGGGTTCGTCACAGGGGTGGGTCTCGGCGACGGCGATGACCCGCAGCCCGTCCGCGGCGAGGCTTTCGACGCGGGCGGTGGCGGCCCGCAACCGGTCCGGCGTCAGCAGCCGGCCACGGTGGTCGCGGGTGCAGCGGCTGAGGATCACCTCCGGCGCCCCTTTGACGGCCAGGACGAGGCCGGGGGAGTTCGTGCCGCACGACGCGGCGTATCCCCGGTTCGTCTCGAACGGCATCTCCCACGACAGCTGCCAGTCCTCATCCGGCCCGAGCCGCTCGCCGGCTCGCTCCACGATGGCCCGGTCGGTCGCATGGATGATCACGTCTTCGGCCTTTGGGCAGGCGCGGGCGGCGGTGCGCAGCAGACGATGCCCCTGCTGGCCGTCCTCGCGCAGCTCCTGGTCGATGTCGGCCAGGCGAGCGAGTGTGAGTCTGCCTTCGGTGAGAGTGCCGGTCTTGTCGAAGCAGAAGGTGTCGACGCGCCCGAGTGCCTCAAGCGTCCGCGGTGACCGCACCAGGATCCCGTACTTGGACAGTCGCCGTGCCGCCGCCAGCTGGGACACCGTCGCGACCAGCGGCAGCCCTTCGGGAACGGCGGCGACCGCGATCGCGACGCCGGAGGCGATCGCCTGCCGGACCGGTACGTGATGGGCCAGCGACAGTGCGGTCACCGCGGCACCCGCGATTCCGGCGGTGGGCATGGTGACGCGAGTCAGTTCTCCCAAGCGTGCCTGCACACCGACCGGCTGGGTGCCATCGCCGGAAGCCGACGAGGCGGCGGCCGATGCGGCCCTGCCCGCCTCGGTGGCCGTACCGGCCGCGACGACCACTCCGCGTGCCCTGCCGGTGATGATCGTCGTGCCCTCGTACAGCATGCAGGACCGGTCCGCGAGATCGGCGCCGGGGGTCGCAGCGATGTCCTTGGGCACGGGCAGGGACTCACCGGTGAGGGTGGCCTCGTCGACCTCCAGGCATTCACACTCCAGCAGCCGCACATCCGCGGGGACGACGTCAGAGCCGTGCAGAGCGATGACGTCTCCGGGTTTGAGCCGATCGGCGGGCACGGACCGGACGGACCCGCCTTCGCCGATCAGCCGCGCGGGCAGCCGCTCACCGAGCAGCAGGGACCGCAAGGCGCGTTCGGCGCGGACCCGCTGCAGCCCGCCGATCACCGCGTTCCCCGCCATCACCCCGCCGACCAGCGCGGCGTCCACGCCCGATCCGACGATCGCCGAGGCCGCCGCCCCCAGCGCCAGTACCGGCGTCAACGGGTCTCGTAGCTCCCCGCTCACCGCATGGGCGAGCTGCGTCGTCAGTCCGCCGGGCCGCGCCTTCTCGCGATCGCGTTGCCCGTCCTCGACGCCGGGGGCGGCCTCGCTGAGCCGGTGGAGTACCTCCTCAGCGGTCATCTCGTGCCAGCGGCCTCGCGGTTCCGGTTCGGGTACGGGCGACCGGGCCAGCCGCCGAGCGCTGATCGCGCCGCTGAGAACGGCGACGCCCGCGGCGCTGTGGGCGGGGGCGAGCCCGGCTCGGGTGCGCCGCCGGCCCGATGCGGCCAGCAACGCTCCCAAGGCGCCACCGCCGACCGCGAGCCGGGCCGATCGTTGGCTGACCTCCCGTGCCACCTGGAGGCTCCGCAGCACCCGCCATGCCTGCTCCAGGCCCGAACCGCAGATGAGATCGGCGGACCAGCACACCCACGGCCCGGACAGCACGGCGACCCCGACATCCGCGGCGGCCAGGGCCCCGTCGTCGCGGTCGCTGATCACGAGCACGCACTGACCCTCCGCCTGCAGCCGGCGGACCTCGTCGGCGAGTTCCGTCCCGGCCGGAACCGTCTCATCCGCCCACGAGGCGAATTCGGCGGCGGCCGGATGCTCGGTCAAGAGCACCCGAAGTCCGCCGGTTCGCGCCGCCCCGATCAACGTGTCGGCCAGCGGATCCGGTTCACCGGCGCGGGCGAGCACCGTCGAGTCGATGACCACCGTCGAGACGCGGTCCAGGTGCCGGAGCGCGGAGGTGTTCATCGGCAGTGTCCCCGCCCGGCTCAGCTCGTGGCAGAGCATCGCGGCGAACCCCTCCCGGCCGGACCGGGCCGCCTTCGGCACCGTGGCGAGGAGCAGGTCCGCGGCCTTGCCGGCATCCCGGGTCCAGGCGAGCACGCCGCCCGCGGCGACCAGCGCGGCGATCGAGGACCGCTCGCCGGCATTCTCGATCGGGCCGGGCGGCAGCGGTATCGGGCGGGGCGGGCGTGGTGCGGCGGCCGGCGCGGACTGATACGCGCGCAGTTCCAGTGCCCGCCGCTCCCAGACCAGTCGCCGTGATCGCGCCTCCATCAGCCCCAGCACCCGCGCGGCCACGTCCACCGTCAGCGGGAACGGATCGGCGGTGGCGACGTAGGCAGCGGAATCGACGAGCTGGAACAGTAGGTCCGAGTGCGTCTTACCGAGCCGGTTCTCCAACGCGGCGCGCAACCGCGGCTGGGACTCGGCGAGCACGACAGGCAGCCGTATCGCCTGGTGGGGTAGCGCACGCAGGCTCAGCCGGCCCGCGGTGGCCAGCACGACTCCGGCCAGGCCGGAGGCGAGCGCCACGGTCGCCGAGTACTCCGCCGACGGGTCGCCGGGAATCTCCGGTTTCGAGCGTGAGAAGGGCTGTGCCTGCGCGCCGTGTTCCTCTTCGACCGCCTCGATGGTGCCGAGGACCGTATCGAGATCCACGTGGTCCTTGTCGAAGGAGACGAGAACCTGCTGAGTGACGGTGTTGAGCTCGGCCCAGTGCACGCCCTTCAGCCGGCCGAGATCCTCGGTGATCTCATCGCCGAGCACCTCCCCATCGGCCCCCGCCAGCCCGCGGACCTCCAGATGAGCCTCACCGTCACCGCACCACATGCGCCGCCGAAACCGTTGCCGCCCCACGTCGCGTAGCTCTCCGGCCGCCACGACGAAGATCTCCCCGGCGCGCAGCCTCATCTCACCGGCCGCGGCGGGCACCTGCCACACCCCGCCCGTACCGGGCCGCATCGTCGAGACGACCCGGGACACGGCACGGCGACCCGTACCCGCCCCGCGGCCGGTCCAGCGGGCAGCACGCCCGGCCACGCATCCGGTGACCGCGACACCGCCGGCGGCCAGTTTCAGCGACCGTCCCGCGGCCGCCATCGCCGAACTCCCGAGAGAACCGATCACGCCCCACCCACCCCGCCACCATGCCGTTGACCAGGCAATACTTCCCCAGCCCAGGTGGGATAGTCCCCACGCCGGGCAAGGAGATCGTTAACGCGAGCAACAGCGATCGATGTAGCTTTCACGGTCATCGACGGCCGGCCGGTCACGCATTCGCGGGTGTCGACGCAGGCCAGAGCGGTTCGATCACCGAGCCGCAGGGGCCGGCCGCCCGCGCGGCCGGCCGTCTGATTGATCGCGTTTCGCCGGTCGTCCTACTGTCGTCGGAAACGCTCCCACCGCGTGAGTAAGGGGGCGCGCGCTCCGCGCGTGCCACGCCGCTTCGTCTCCAGGTGAGGAGCAGGATCAGTGATCAAGATCCCCCGCACGCCCCGTCGGCGCACGACCCGCTCGGCCCTGCCGTCCGCCGTGACGGCGGTCGTCGCCGCGAACGCCGCGAGCACGCTGAAGTCCGCCGCCGCGCTGAAGGGCAAGACGTTCGGTGCCGCCGTCGCCAACTACCACCTCGGCGAGTCCCAGTACGCGAGCACCCTCGACGCCGAGTTCTCCGGCGTGACGCCGGAGAACGAGATGAAGTGGGACACGACGGAGCCGTCGCGCGGGTCCTTCAACTTCGGCGCGGCGGACTCGATCGTCGCGCACGCGCAGAGCCACGGCATGAAGATCCGCGGCCACACGCTGGTGTGGCACAACCAGCTTCCGGGCTGGGTGAGCGGCATCTCCCTATTACTCGGTCATCTCCGCCTTCGGCGGCTGATCAGCGCCACGCCGAGGCAGTACGGAATGCTCGGTGACCGGGGGAGCGGACCGGCTCCGACCGTTCACCGAGCGTTCCGTATGACGGGGGACTACGCCGGCGCGCCCTCCGGGGCCGGGTCGGCGATCCGGCGGGTGGCCGGGAACAGGCGGGTCAGCAGAATGTAAAGGACGAACGCCGAGCCGAGGCCGACGGCCCAGCCGTAGTCGGCGAGTGGCTTGAGCACCGGGATCAGGCCGTCGGCGGGGAACGGGCCGGTGCCGGGGGCGGAGTACGAGCCGCCGATCGCCAGGACGCCGCCGACCGCGAAGGCGGCGATGGCCCGCCAGTTCCAGCCCCCGTCGTACCAGTAGCGGCCCTCCGCCCGGTACAGGTCGGGCAGGTCCAGCCGGGTGCGGCGGAGCACCCAGTAGTCGGCGATGAGGATTCCGGCCACGGTGCCGAGCAGGCCGCCGACCGTGCCGAGCCAGGTGAAGATGTACGCCTGCGGGCTGGCCAGCAGCTTCCACGGGAAGATGACGACGCCGACGACGGCGGTGATCAGGGCGCCGGTGCGGAAGGTGACGTGACGCGGCGCGATGTTGGACAGGTCGAACGCCGGCGAGACGACGTTGGCCGCGATGTTCACCGAGAGGGTCGCGATGAGCACGGTGACCAGCGCGTACAGGATGCCCGCCCAGTTGTTGAGCTTGGCGGTGAGCTCGATCGGGTCCCAGATCGCCTTGCCGTACACCGCCTGCGAGCCGGAGGTCACCAGTACCGACAGCAGCGCGAACGCGGTCATCGTGGTCGGCAGGCCGAGCGCCTGGCCCCAGAACTGCGCGCGCTGGTTCGCGCCGTACCGAGTGAAGTCGGGGATGTTCAGCGACAGGGTCGACCAGAAGCCGATCATGCCCATGAGAGCCGGGAAGAAGACCTTCCAGAAGCCCGAGCCCCACCCGAGTTTCGACGGCTGGTCGATGATCGGGCCGAACCCGCCGGCCTTGACGCTCATCCAGATCAGCAGCGCGATCGCGCCGACGATGACGAACGGCGCCGCCCAGTTCTCGAAGCGGCGCAGCGTCTCCATGCCGCGCACGATGATCGCGATCTGCAGTACCCAGAACAGCGCGAAGGACAGCCACTGCGTCCAGGGATAGCCGCCGACGTGGGCGGCGCCGGTCCACCAGTCGCCGAGGAGCTTCCCGGCGAGCAGGAAGATGCCGGACCCGCCGATCCAGGTCTGGATGCCGAACCACGCGCAGGCGACGGCGGCGCGGACCAGCGCGGGCAGGTTCGCGCCCCGGACCCCGAACGAGGCGCGCGCGAAGACCGGGAACGGGATGCCGTAGCGCGGCCCGGCGTGGCCGGTGAGCAGCATCGGCACGAGGACGATGACGTTCGCGAGGGCGATCGTGAAGACCGCCTGTTTCCAGTCCATGCCGAGCGCGACGAGGCTGGAGGCGAGCGTCCAGGAGGCGAGGTTGTGGGCCATGCCGACCCACAGCGCGGTGAAGTTGTAGGTCGTCCACCGCCGCTTGGCGATGGGGACGGGCAGCAGGTCCTCATTGGCGTACGGGCCGGTGGGCGCGGCCGCGCCGGACGGGAGTTCGACGCGGCCACCGGAGACGGCGGGTTCGGCGGGCGAGGGCGAGGTGGCGGTCATGGGCGACTCCTCGGGAGGGGCTGGAAAGAGTCAGCCGGTCAGCGCGGGGATGATCGTCTTTCCGTAGGCGTCGATGGTCGATTCCTTGGCGTCGTGCATGTCGTAGACGGCGAACTGGTCGACGCCGAGATCCCGCAGGGCCGCGAGCTTGGCGATGTGGGTCTCGGCCGGGCCGATCAGGCAGAACCGGTCGACGATCTCGTCCGGGACGAACGCGGTGTCCGGGTTGCCGGAGCGGCCATGGTGCGCGTAGTCGTAGCCCTGCCGGGCCTTGATGTAGTCGGTGAGCTCGGTGGGCACGAGCGAGGACGACTCGCCGTACCTGCTCACCAGGTCGGCGACGTGGTTGCCGACCATGCCGCCGAACCAGCGGCACTGCTCGCGGGCGTGCGCCAGAGCCTCAGGCGCGTCGTCCTCGGTGACGTACGCGGGCGCGGCGACGCAGATGGTGACCTCGCCGGGGTCGCGGCCGGCGGCGACCGCGGCGTCCCGGACGGCCTTGACCATCCACTCGGTGAGGTAGGCGTCGGCGAGCTGGAGGATGAAGCCGTCGGCCTTCGCACCGGTCAGGGCCAGGGCCTTCGGCCCGTACGCCGCCATCCAGACCGGCAGCCGGGACCCCTCCTGCACCCACGGGATGCGGATGGCGGTGCCGTCGACCTCCGCCGTACGCCCCTCCGCGAGGTCGCGGATGACGTGCATGGCCTCGTCGAGGACGGCGAGGGTGTTCGGTCGGCGGCCCGCCACGCGCATCGCGGAGTCGCCCCGTCCGATGCCGCAGATGGTCCGGTCGCCGAACATCGAGTTGAGGGTGGCGAACGTCGAGGCGGTCACCTCCCACGTCCGGGTGCCGGGGTTCGTGACCATGGGGCCCATGATCAGGCGCTCGGTCTGCGCCAGGATCTGGCTGTAGATCACGAACGGCTCCTGCCACAGCACGGCCGAGTCGAAGGTCCAGCCGTGGGTGAAGCCGGCCCGCTCGGCGCGGCGCATCAGCTCGATCACGGCCGACGCGGGCGGATCGGCCTGTAGGACGAGTCCGAAGTCCATGTCACGCGCCTTTCTCAGCCGAGGTACTGGCAGGTCTCGCGGGCGGTGAACCGGCCGTGGCCGGCCCGGCCGGCGTAGGAGCGGTCGTCGATGACGACCTCGCCGCGCGACAGGACGGTCTGGACCCGGCCGCTGACGGTCCGCCCCTCGTACGCCGAGTAGTCGACGTTCATGTGGTGGGTCTCGGCGGACATCACCTGGGTCACGCCCGGGTCGTAGATCACGATGTCGGCGTCCGCGCCGGGCGCGATCGTGCCCTTGCGGGGATACAGGCCGAACATCCGGGCCGGGGTCGCGCAGGCGATCTCGATCCAGCGGCGCCGGGAGATGTGGCCGTCGACGACCGCCTGGTGGAGCAGGTCCATGCGGTTCTCGACTCCCGGCAGGCCGTTCGGGATCTTCGAGAAGTCGCCCAGGCCGAGCTCCTTCTGGCCCTTGAAGCAGAAGGGGCAGTGGTCGGTGGAGACCACCTGCAGGTCGTTGGTGCGCAGGCCGCGCCAGAGGTACGCCTGGTGCTCCTCGGGCCGCAGCGGCGTGGAGCAGACGTACTTCGCGCCCTCGAAGTCCGGCTCGGCAAGGTTGTCGGTGGACAGGAAGAGGTACTGCGGGCAGGTCTCGCCGAAGACGGGCAGGCCCATGTCGCGGGCCTGGGCGAGTTCGGCGACGGCCTCCATCGCCGAGACGTGCACGACGTACAGCGGCGCCCCGGCCACCCGGGCGAGCTGGATCGCGCGGTGCGTGGCCTCGGCCTCCAGCAGCGCGTGGCGGACCTCGCCGTGGTAGCGCGGGTCGGTGCGCCCGGCGGCGAGGGCCTGCTCGACCAGCACGTCGATCGCGATGCCGTTCTCGGCATGCATCATGATCAGCCCGCCGTTCCCGGCGGAGCGCTGCATGGCGCGCAGGATCCGGCCGTCGTCGCTGTAGAAGACGCCCGGGTAGGCCATGAACAGCTTGAAACTGGTGACGCCCTCGTCGACCAGGCCGTCCATCTCCTTCAGGGTGTCCTCGTTGACGTCGGAGAGGATCATGTGGAAGGCGTAGTCGATCGCGCACTGCCCGTCGGCCTTGGCGTGCCAGGCGTCCAGCCCGCTGCGCAGCGACTCCCCGACGCTCTGCACGGCGAAGTCGACGATCGTCGTCGTGCCGCCCCACGCGGCCGCGCGGGTGCCCGTCTCGAACGTGTCGGAGGCGGACGTCCCGCCGAACGGGAGCTCCATGTGGGTGTGGGCGTCGACGCCGCCCGGGATCACGTACTTGCCGGCGGCGTCGATGACGCGGTCGGCGGACTCCGCCCAGCGCCGCGCGACCTCGCTGTCGCGGGCCGCGAGCGCGGTGACCCGGCCGGACTCGATGAGGATGTCGGCGTTCGTCTCGTCGGCGGCGGTGATGACCAGTCCGCCGCGGATCACGGTGGTCCCCATGCGGCTACCTCCCTCGGTCGGCTCTGCCGGTCACTGTTCGATGAGCGGGCCGTAGGCGTCCGGGCGGCGGTCCCGGTAGAACGCCCACTGCTGCCGGACCTCGTCGATCAGGCCGAAGTCGAGGTCGCGGACGACGAGCTCCTCCTCCTTGCCCGAGGCGACGTCGCCGACGAAATGGCCGCGCGGGTCGACGAAGTAGCTGGTGCCGTAGAAGTCGTTGTCGCCGTACTCCTCGACTCCGACCCGGTTGATCGCGGCGACGAAGTACTCGTTGGCGACCGCGGCGGCGGGCTGCTCCAGCTTCCACAGGTACGACGACAGCCCCCGATGTGTCGCCGACGGGTTGTAGACGAGCTGCGCGCCGGCCAGGCCGAGGGCGCGCCAGCCCTCCGGGAAGTGCCGGTCGTAGCAGATGTAGACGCCGACGCGGCCGACGGCCGTGTCGAACACCGGCCAGCCCACGTTGCCGGGCCGGAAGTAGAACTTCTCCCAGAAGCCCTTGACCTGCGGGATGTGGTGCTTGCGGTACTTGCCGAGGAAGGTGCCGTCCGCGTCGATGACGGCCGCGGTGTTGTAGTAGAAGCCGGACTGCTCGATCTCGTAGACGGGCACGACGATGACCATGCCGGTCTCGCGGGCGAGCGCCTGCATCCGTCGTACGGTCGGCCCGTCCGGCACCGGCTCGGCCCACCGGTAGTGCTCGGCGTCCTGGACCTGGCAGAAGTACGGAGCGTTGAAGACCTCCTGGAAACCGATGACCTTCGCACCCTGCGCGGCGGCCGCGCGGGCGTGCTCCTCATGTTTCGCGATCATCGTCTCGGTGTCACCCGTCCAGGTGGCCTGGACAAGGGCCGCGCGCACGATCGGGCTCATCGGATCTTCCCTCCGGAAAAGATGTCGTCCTAAGGGCGAAAAGGACAGCGCCCGCCTATGACGGCTGACGCTACGAGCCCGCCGATAGGACGTACAGTGCCACGCTGTAACGCGATCCTGTCTCCATGTTCCACCACGTCATCTGCGACGATGTGGCCCAGGCACATGTTGCGAACAGAAGTGTCCGGTGTTAATTCCCCGTTCCCTCTTGTTCGATGAGCCAGCGCGCGATCTGTGTTCTGGAGTGGAAGCCGAGTTTGTGGAGGATCCGCTCGACGTGGCCCTCCGCCGTGCGCTCCGCGACCACGAGCGCGCTGGCGATCTGCCGGTTGCTCATGCCTTTGGCGATGAGCCGGGCGACCTCCGTCTCCCGCCGGGTGAGCGGCGAGCCCGGAGCGGCGCCCGACGGACCGGAGGAGGGCGAAGGCTGTTCGAGGGCGTAGGCGAGCGCCTCGTCGTCGGGCATCGCGGCCCCGCGCCGGACGGCGGCCCGGAATGCGTCCTCGCCGAGGGCGGCGCGGACACGGGCCTCGCACTCGTCGTGGTACCGGAGGAGATTTCCGTACCCGGACAGCGGCGCGCTGATCGCCTGCCAGGTCCGCTGCCGGATCCCCATGAGCACGGCGGCTCTCTCGTGATTCCCGCCCGTGGCGGCGATCCAGGCCAGCACCTCTTCACCGACGGCGACGCCCAGCCGGTCGTCGAGCGCGTGGTTGAACCGCAGGCTCTCCTGTTCCAGGGAGGCGGCGCGCGGCAGGTCGCCCTGGCGCCACACCTCGACGCCGAGCGCGAATGTCGTGTAGCCCTTGTGCCATACCTCCCCGTGGGCGTCGCACACGGCGATGCCCTCCTCCGCGGCGGCGACGGCGCGCGCCGACTCGCCGCGCAGGGAGTGGGCCAGGGCCAGCCGCATGAGCGAGAGCACCAGACCGGCCAGGTCACCCGTGGTCCGGTGCAGGGCCACCGCCTCCCGATAGCAGGGGATCGCCGCTTCGACCTGGTTCCGATAAACGGCGATCATCCCTGAGTAGAGCGCGACATACGCCTGGACCGACGTCAGCCCGAGACGCTGCCCGATGGCGCGGCCCTCCTCGAGCATCGTCCCGGCCGCGTCGAGGTCGCCCTGGATGATGGCGACCCAGGCACAGGTCCACAGGGCCCGAGCCCGGACGGCGTCGGGCCGCGGGCACGCCGCGAGGCCCCGGTCCAGCCAGTCGCGGCCCTCACCGAGGCAGTAGCCACTGATCCAGTAATAGAGCAGGTCGGTGGCCATGCCCAGGCCGGCCGGGGCGTCGTCCGGATCGGCATGGTAGTGCTCCAGAGCGGCGCGCAGGTTCGGGTGGTCGGCCCGCAGCCGGGTGAACCACTCCACCTGCGACGAGCCGAACAGATTGGCGCACGCGTCGGCGGCCAGTCTCCGGTAGTGATCGCGGTAGCGGCGTCGCAGCGTCGCCTCCTGCCCGGACTCGGCGAGGCGTTCCCGGCCGTACGCCCGGATGACGTCGAGCAACCGGTATCGGACCCCGGAGGGGCCCTCCTCCCGGATCAGGACGGACTTCTCCACCAGCCCGGTCACCAGGTCGACGATCTCCTCCTCGGCGATGCCGTCACCGGAGCAGACCGCCTCGGCCGCAGTGAGGTCCAGGCCGCCGTTGAACACCGAGATCCGCGCCCACAACACGCGCTCGTTCTCGTCGCACAGCCCGTAGCTCCAGCCGACCAGGGCTCGCAGGGTCTGGTGGCGGGGCAGGACGGCCCTCGAGCTCGCCGACAGCAGCCGGAACCGATCGTCGAGCCGGTCGAGCAGCTCGTTCACGGACAACGCCCGCAGCCGTACGGCGGCCAGCTCCAGTGCGAGAGGGATGCCGTCGAGCCGGTGACAGATCCGCTCGACCACGTCGCGGTTCTCGTCCGTTATCGCGAATTCGGGCACCACCGCCGCGGCCCGGTCCCCGAAGAGACGGATCGCGTCGGAGACGGCGGGCGTGGAGAGGCGTCCTCCGTCGGCGTCCGGCAGCGCCAGCGGCGGGACGGTGAGCGTCCGCTCGGCGAAGATCCCCAGGGGTTGCCGGCTCGTGGCGAGGATCCGCAGCTCCGGCACGGCGGCCAACAGGGCATCGGCCAGGACGGCGCACGCCTGCACCAAGTGCTCGCAGTTGTCCAGGACGATCAGTGCCCGGGTGCCGTCGAGGTGTTCGATGAGCACGTCGAGGGGCGGCCGGGAGGATCGATCGCGGATCTCCAGGGCCTCGACGATGGCATGTACGAGCAGCTCCGGCCGGTCCAGAGACGCCAGCTCGATGAACCACACTCCGTCGGGGAAGGCCCGCTGCAGGCCGTCGGCGACCTTGAGGGACAGCCGGGTCTTACCGACCCCGCCGGGACCGGTGAGCGTCACCATCCGGCATTCGGACAGCAGCCGCCGGACGTCGTGGATCTCCTGCCGGCGTCCCACGAAGCTGGTCAACTCCGCGGGCAGGGCCGACGTTCGGCGTCGGTGCAGGGCGTTGGACGACATGGCGCGCACGGGCTTCCCTGGAGTCCGGCCCGGCGTCGGCCGGGCCGGACTCCGGATCAGGGCAGGGGCCCTTCCCGGGCCGGCTCGAGCCGGGCCCCGTCGTAGAACCCGGCCCCCATGTACACCAGTGGGGCCACGTCGAGACAGGCCGCGGCGAGGACCCGGCCGATGAAGATGGTGTGCGTGGCGGCGCGGACGCGTTCGCGGACCTCGGCCTCGAGGCTGGCACACGCTCCGTCGAGGATCGGGCTGCCGTGCTCGCCCATGTGCCAGTGCACGTCGCGGAACTTGTCGGGGTTCTTGGTCGCGAAGTGCCGGGCCACGCCGGCCTGGTCGCCGGCGAGGAGGTTCACCGCGAACCGCTCCGCACGGAACAGCGGTTCGTAGGTCGAGGAGGTCTTGGCCACGCAGACGAGGATCAGCGCCGGGTCGAGCGAGACGCTGGAGAACGCGTTGACGGCGAGGCCGCGCGGCGCGCCGCGGTCCATGGTCGTGACGATGGTCACGCCGGTGACGAACTTGCGGTGGAACGCACGCAGGTGATCGGCGTCGACGACGGGTGAGGCGATGTTCGTGGTGTCTGTCATGTGACGTCCCGGAGGCTCAGGATGCCGAGAGTTGTCAGGAGGTCGCGCGGATCCCAGGTGACCCACTCCTCGGCGATGAGGGGCCCGTCGAAGCGCGCGATGGTGATGCCGGAGACGACGACCTCGCGTTCGGTGGGCGGCACGTCGAGGAACTCCCCCTGGTGGGTCCCCACGCTGTGCCAGCGGACCACCGTCTTCTCATTCTCGCTGATGAGGTCGTCGATGGTGGTAATGAGGTCGGGAAACGCCCGCTTGACCATGGTGATGGCCCTCTTCAGGCTCGCGGCGTCCTGATCTCCGGACTGTGTGTGGCGCGCGTATCCGGGCGCGAGCAGCTCGTCGAGCGCGTCGACCCGGCCGTCGTTCCAGGCGCGGTGCCAGACGTCGGCGATCCGCTGCTTCCGGTGCTCAGTGGCGTTCATGATCCCGTCCCGATGGTGCTCGTCGTGCCGGCCGGGCCCGTGGCGTCCCGCCGCCCCGTTCCACCCCGATCCGCCGGGGTCAGCGCATGACGAAGGGGTCGGCCATGGGCTCGTCGCTGGTGTTGATCCAGACGCTCTTGACGCGGGTGTACTCATGAATCACCTCGGGTCCGTTCTCCTTGCCGAGGCCGCTCTGCTTGAAACCGCCGAGCGGCGACAGCGGTGACATGGCGCGGTAGGTGTTGACCCACACCGTGCCCGCGTCGATGGCGGCCGCCATCCGGTGGGCGCGGGCGAGGTCGCGGGTCCAGACGCCGGCCGCCAGCCCGTACGAGGTGGCGTTGGCGAGCGCGACCGCCTCCTCCTCGTCCCGGAAGCGCATGACGGTCAGTACCGGTCCGAAGATCTCCTCCTGACAGATGCGCATCGTGTTGTCGGTCTCGGTGAAGATCGTCGGCTGGTAGTACCAGCCGTCCCCGAGTCCTTCGGGTTCGGCGGCGCCGAGCACGACCTTGCCGCCCTCCTCCAGGCCGATCCCGACGTAGTGGCGGACCTTCTCCAGCTGTTCGCGGAGGGCCAGCGGGCCGAGTTCGGTGGCGTCGTCCAGCGGATCGCCGAGGCGGATCGCGGCCGCCCGCTCGGTGACCAGGCTCAGCACCTCGTCGTGCACGTCCTCGTGCAGGAACGCGCGCGATCCCGCGACACAGGTCTGCCCGCCGGCGGCGAAGATGCCCGCGACGATCCCCATGGCGGCGCTGCGCGGGTCCGCGTCGGCGAAGACGATGTTCGGCGACTTGCCGCCGAGCTCGAGGCTGACGCGGGCCAGCCGGGAGCCGGCGATCCCGGCGATGGCCCGCCCGGTCTCCGTACTGCCGGTGAAAGCGACCTTGTCGACACCCGGATGCTCGACCAGCGCGGCGCCCGCCCCGCGCCCATGCCCGGTGACGACGTTGACGACGCCGGGCGGGAAACCCGCCTCGTCCAGCAGCGCGACCAGCCCCAGCAGGGAGGCGGAGGTGTGCTCGGACGGTTTGACGACGACGGTGTTGCCGGTCGCGAGCGCCGGCGCGAGCTTCATAGAGGTGAGCAGCAGTGGGGAGTTCCACGGCGTGATGGCACCGACCACGCCGACCGGCTCGCGCCGCGTGTAGTTGAAGATCGCGGGATCCATGGTGTGCAGCACCTCGCCGCCGACCTTGTCCGCGATCCCGGCGAAGTAGTAGTAGTACTCCGGCAGCACGGCCAGCTGCCCGCGCATCTCACGCAGCAGCTTGCCGTTGTCCAGCGACTCGCGCCGGGCGAGCTCCTCGGCGTGCTCGCCGATCAGGTCGCCGAGTCGGCGCAGCAGGCGGCCGCGCCGGGTGGCGGTCAGTCCGCGCCAGCGCGGGTCTTCGAACGCGGTGCGGGCGGCGCGCACGGCGCGGTCCACGTCGGCGGCGTTCCCGTCGGCCGCCTCGTACCAGGGGCGGCCGGTCGCGGGATTGAAGCTGGGGAAGTACTCGCCGCTCTCCGGGGCGACCTGCTCACCGCCGATGTGATGCTGATGCCGTGGAAGGTTCGTGGCGGATGTCGGCACTGGCGCTCCTGACATGGGTGAGGATTGCATGGCAGAGCTCGGCGGGCCGCTCGAGCGGCAGCAGGTGCCGTGCTCCGGGGATGATCAGGGACCTGGCCCCCGGGATCGCCGCGGCGAGGCGCCGGGTCATCGCGGGCGTGGAGCCGGGATCGTCCGATCCGGTCACGGCCAGGGTGGGGGCGGAGATCTCGCCGAGGCGGTGCCACAGGTCCCGGTCGGCGGTGGCGAAGACCGCATAGCAGGCGAGGTACGACGCCCGGTCGTTGGCGAGAAGCGTGGCGAGCACCTCGCGGCGCAACTGCGGCTCCCGGGCGGTCCACTCGTCGGAGAACCAGCGCTCCACCGCCGCGCGGGCGGCGCCCTTGAAATCGGCGGCGGCCCCCTCGAGCCGGGCGCGCACCGCGGCGGCCTCATCCTCGCCGCGGCCGGCGACCGAGCTGACCAGCGTGAGGCTGCGCACGCGGGCCGGGGCGGCGAGCGCGAGCTCCTGGGCGACGAGGGCGCCGAGCGAGAATCCGACGACATGGGAGGAGCCGGCCGCCACCTCGGCGATGTCGGCCGCCAGATCGGCCGCCGTGACGCCCGGCTCGGCCCGCGGCGAACGGCCGTGACCGCGAAGGTCGACGACCGTGACCCGATGGTGCCGCGTGAGCTCCGGCAGACATCGGTCCCACATCGACCGGTCGAGCCCGACCCCGTGGATCAGCACGAGGTCCGGGCCCTGCCCGGTCGTCCGGTGCTGGATCACTGCTCGCTCGACAGTGGTGCGAGCCGCGCCTGTGGCCGTCCCTGCGCGGCGGCGGCGAGACCGACGACGATCTCGTCGGCGCGGGGCGCGTCGGCGACCCGCGCCTCGACGGTCTGATGGTGCGACCGCGTCGTCGCGTCGGTGACGTGCTTGAGCGGAATGTCGAACACGGTCCCCGCCGGGGCGCGTTTCTCGACGGCGGGCAGCAGCGTGGTCGCGTTCGCCGCCGTACGGAAGTGGTCGCCGAACTTCAGGGTGTGGATCAGCGCGGAGCCGTGCTCGATCTCTCCGTCCAGCCCGACGATCGCGGCCTTGCCGTACGCCTCGACCGGAGCCCCGAGAGCCTCGACGACACGTGGGGCGAGCAGGGCGCCCAGCTCGGGGGCCACCTTGTCGATCAACGGGCCCAGGTCGTCGACGAATCCCTCGCCCGCCCAGGGGTTCTCGATGACGGCGAGGACGACCGCGGTGCGGGCGGCGGGCCGTACGGCGTTGCCGCCCTCGGAATGGATCTCTTCGACGAAGGTGACGATCTTCCGGACGTTCATGGGGTGGCGCCCTCCAATTCGGTGATCTCGACGGCGGAGTCGGTGGTGCGGTCGCCGATGCGGGCGTTGGGCCGCGAACCGGACGACGCGGCGGCGATGACGACGATCTCGTCGGGGCGCGGAGCGTCGCCGACCCGGATCTCCACGGTCTGGTAGTGCGAGCGGGTGGCGCTCGCGGTCTTGTGCCACATCGGCACGGTGAGCGGTGTGCCCGGAGCGGCGCGCTGCTCGGAGAAGACGATGATCGAGGTACCGTCCACGGCGTCGCGGAGGACATCGCCGAAGTACGGGGTGTGGATCAGCGCGGAGCCGTGCTCGGTCTCGCCGTCCACGCCGACGATGGCCGCCTTGCCGAACGCCTCGATCCGGTCGGCGCCGCCCAGCGCCTCGATCAGCCGGCCGGTCAGCGCCCGGGCGAGGTGGGGCGCCACGTCGCGGACCTCGGGCTGGAGATCGGCGACGTGTCCGCGGCCGTGCCACGGGTTGCGGATGACCGCGGCGGCCACGGCGCGGCGGCTGATCCGGTCGACCGGGCGGCCGAGTTCGGCGACGACGTCCTCGGTCATCATCACGATCTTGCGGATGAGCGGGTCCACGGTCAGCCGCCCTGTGGCCCGGAGAACTGCGGCATGACCTTCTCGGCGAACAGCTCCAGGCTCCGCATGGCGTTCCGGTGCGGCAGGCCAGGATGGGTCGTCCACAGGAGCAGGTGCTGGAGATTGATCTCCTCCCGCAGCTCGGCGATCTTCTCGGCGACGTACTCGGGGGTGCCGACGAGCATGTTGCGCGGGAACAGGAAGTCGAACGACAGCTCGTGCTCGTCGGTGAGCTCCTCGCCGGCGTTCATGAGGTTGCGCAGCCCCCGCCAGTGCATGATCCACCGGTAGGTGGTCATCACCGCCTCTTCGAACTCCCGCCGGGCCTGCTCCATCGTGTCGGCGACGTAGACGTCGCGGACCAGCCCGATGCCCTCGCCGAGCGCGTACTCGCGGCCGGACGCCTCACTCGCGGCGTCCCGGTACAACGCGAAGCGCTCCTTGAGCGCCGAGACCGGCGGAAGCCAGAACATGCCCTGGATGCCGCGCTCGGCCGCCCACTTGATCGACCGGGGAGAGTCGATGACCTGCCACAGCGGCATGGGCGACTGCAGCGGCCGCGGGGTGACGGCCATCTTGGTGATGACGCCGTCCTCGGTGTAGTCGGGGGTCGCGGGGGAGAGCGGGTGGCTCCAGCGGACACCCGGGGCGGGGAACTCGTAGAACCGGCCCTTGTGCGCGAAGAACTCACCGCTCCACGCCTGCTGCATGATCTCGAGGGTCTCCTCGAACAGCGCGCGGTTCTGCTCCTCATCGCGCGGATCGGCCAGCGCGTTGAGGTTCAGGGCCTCCCGGCCGTACAGCCCCCGGCCGACTCCGACCTCCACCCGGCCGCCGGACAGCCGGTCGAGCATCGCGATGTCCTCCGCGAGGCGCAGCGGATGCCAGAAGGTGGCGATGTTGGCCGCCTGCCCGATCCGGATGCGGCTCGTACGGGCGGCGATGTCCGCCCCCATGAGCACCGGGTTCGGCGTGATCTCGAATCCTTCGTGGCCGAAATGGTGCTCGGTGTACCAGATCGACCAGAACCCGGCCTCGTCGGCGGCGCGGGCGAACTCCCGTGCCTCATCCATGACCTGGTGATATTCGCCCAATCGTCCCGGCGCGCCGAGGTTATGGAAGATCGAGAAGCGCATAGGGGGTCACCTTTCCTCTTCATCCGCGCTGGAGCGGTCCTGAGTCTCGATTCCGGCCACGAGCGCCTGATGGCTCGCCCGGACGTGTTCGCGCATCACGCGTTCGGCGCCATCGCCGTCCTTGGCCTCGATGTACTCCAGAACGCGGTGGTGCTCGGCGTTCGAGTTGGCCAGCCGCCTCGGCTGCGAGAGGGACGTGCGCACCAGGCGGTGGTATGCCAGCTGGTTCATCAGGACGCGGTAGTGGGCCTCGAGCTTGCCGTTGTCCGCGCCCTCGATGAGCAGTTCGTGGAACTCGTGCACCAGCTCGGCGTAGCCTTCCACGTCACCGGCGGCGACCGCCGCGTCGGCCGCGCGGACGCTGGCGCGGAGCCGGTCGAGCTCGGGAACCTGCCCGCGGAAGGCCAGCAGGCGGGCGGCGGCGGCCTCCAGCAGCTCCTTCATCTGGAACAGCTCGGTGATCTCCCGCCGGGACGGCGTGGAGACGAAGGTGCCCACGCGCGGCCGGATCTCGACGAGCCCCTCCGTCTGCAGCTGCTTGAGAGCCTCGCGGATCGGCGTGCGGCTGACGCCGAACTCCTCGGCGAGGGCCACCTCGGACAGGCCCGACCCGGGGGTGAGGTCGCCCATGGTGATCTTCCGGCGGAGTTTGTCGGCGACGCCGGCCTGGATGCTGACGCCGCCGTTGCGTCGCGCCTGTCTCCCGGGATCGGCCGTTCTGGAGGTCTCTTGCATGGTACGAGACGGTAAGTTGGTCGTCGCTGTCCGTCAAGACGTTTCGGGAGCATTACCTTCTTTCCCAGGTAGATCCCGTTAGCCCGAATCTGTGTCGAACTATTGACATCGCGGAGGCTCTAGGTCGACCCTCGTGCCTACCATGCAAGTCGATAGAGATACGGAGCGCCCCATGGCCCACATCGACTCTGCTGCCGACACCGGGGACCGCGGCTATCGTGATGCCATCGCCAAAGTCGAGCCGTACGGCGTCGACCACATCCCCGACGCCGAACGGCATGGCAGGCCCAGTTCGCAGTTCTTCACGTGGTTCGGGGGGAACCTCACCCTGCCCCTGCTCCTGCTCGGGTTCTGGCCGATCTACTTCGGGCTGTCGCTGCCCCAGGCCTTGCTGGCCATCGCGGTCGGCACCGCGGCGGGCGCCCTGCTCATGGGCGTGCTCGCCGCCATGGGCACCCGGCTCGGCCTACCACAGCAGGTGCAGGCCCGCGGGGCGCTCGGCTACTACGGCAACTATCCGCCGGTGGCGATCGTCAACGTCTTCGCCGCGGTGGGCTGGGCCGTGGTCAACACGATCATCGGCGCGCAGGCCCTGGAGGAACTGCTGCCGGTTCCGTTCTGGGTCGGGATCGTCGCGATCTCGGTGGGGCAGGGACTGCTGGTCGTGTTCGGGTACAACATGATCCACTTTGTGAACCGGATCGGCAGCGTCCTGCTCGGCGTCCTGTTCCTCGCGATCACGATCGTGGCCCTGACCAAGGCGCACTGGACCATGCATGCCAATCCGCACGCGTCCTTCTACGTCGGTGTGGCGGGCGGCTGGATCACCTCCGCCGGATACTTCTTCTCCTTTCTGCTCGCCTGGGCGCCCTTCGCCTCCGACTACTCCCGGTACCTGCCCGCCGACACGCCGGGCCGCCGCGTGCGGCTCAACACCGCGGCGGGCAACTTCTGTGCGATCTTCTGGCTCGGCGCCATCGGCGCCCTGGTCGCCAGTGCGGCGGGCAAGGCCGGCGTCATCGAGTCGGTCAAGCACCTGACCGGCGGCTTCGCCCCGTTGGCGATGCTCACCATCGTCGTCTCGACCTTCCCGGTGAACGGGCTCAACCTGTACGGCGGCGCGATCTCCCTGCTGACCCTGCGGGTGCCGGTGTCCCGCAGGACCGCGGCGATCGTCGCGACCATCCTGACGACGGTGCTGTCGCTGTGGCTGAGCGGCGACATCTACACCAAGTTCCACGACTTCCTCGTCGCGTCCGGCTACCTCATCGCGCCCTGGGTGACAGTCGTCTTCCTCGACTACTTCCTCACCGACCGGGTCAACAAGATCAACGAACTGTACGACCGCTCGCGGACCGTCGAGTGGGGTTTTGTCGCCTGGCTGATCGGCTGTGCGGCGTCCCTTCCGTTCTGGGTGTCCAACGTGTGGACCGGCCCGATCGCCAAGGCCCACGCCGGCCTCGGTGACGTGTCCTACTACGTCGGCGCGGCCGTCGCCGCCGTGGTGTACCTCCTCACGTACCGGCTCTCGCCGCTCTCTCGGCGCCTGAGCGGCCACGGTGCCGACGTCGGGCAACCGGCGCAGACCGGAGTGGCCGACTCCGGAACGGTACAGACCGGGTAGGGATGGCGTACGTCCAGCGCGCCGGCGGGGTGAACACCCCGCCGGCGCTCGCATGTCGGTCGAGCCGATTAACCGAACCGTAACGGCCGCGACATCGCGAGCGTCTCCTGTCAGGAGACGGTGGATAACAGCAGTGAACATCCCCCAGCGTCTGAGGGAGCCACCCGTGACCGTTCCGCTGACCTCCGCATCGCCCGTCGACCCACCTCGGGACACCGCGCCACCGGCCCCCGACGTCTCCCCGTCCCTCGCCGCGATGGCCCGCGCCGATGGAGTGCGGTTCATCCTCGCCACCTTCACGACGCTCGTCGGCAAGCCCTGCGCCAAGCTGGTCCCGGTCGAGGCCGCCGACGCGCTGCAGAGCGAAGGCGTCGGGTTCGCCGGCTATGCGGCCGGCGCGATGGGGCAGCAGCCGCGGGATCCGGATGTGATCGCGATCCCGGACGTCCGTTCCTACACTCCGTTGACCTTCGTACGCCCGGGCCTCGGACTGGTGCACTGCGATCCGTACGTGGCGGGACGCCCCTACGCCTTCGCGCCGCGCGTCATCCTCCGCACGCTCGCCGAGCGTGCCGCCGCCGAGCGCACGGCCCTCATCAGCGGTGCCGAACTGGAGTACTTCCTGGTGCGACGCGACGAGGGCGGGGCGCTGACCGTCGCCGACCGGCTCGACGACGCCGCCCAGCCGTGCTACGACGCGCGTGGGCTGACCCGGATGTACGACCACCTGACCGGCGTCTCCGACGCCATGGTGCGGCTCGGCTGGGGGCCGTACGCCAGCGACCATGAGGACGGCAACGGGCAGTTCGAGCAGAACTTCCGGCACGCCGACGCCCTGACCACGGCCGATCGGGTCGTGACCCTCCGCTACATCGTCCAGGTACTGGCGGAACAGCGCGGCATGACCGCCACCTTCATGCCCAAGCCGTTCACCGACCGCACCGGCAACGGACTGCACCTGCACCTGTCCCTCTGGGACGGCGACCGGCCGCTGTTCCCCGCGGACGGCGAGACCGCCGACCCGTACGGGATGGGACTGAGTACCCGGGCGTATCGATTCATCGCCGGGCTGATCGCCCACGCACCGGCGATGCACGCCCTCATCGCCCCCACCGTCAACTCCTACAAGCGGACCGGCGCGACGACGACCGCCTCCGGCGCCACCTGGGCGCCGCGCCGGGCGACCTGGGGCGGCAACGACCGTACCCACCTCGTCCGCGTCCCGGACGCGAACCGGGTGGAGTTGCGGGGCGGCGACGGCTCCGCCAACCCCTACCTCGCCGCCGCGGCCGCCCTGGCCGCGGGCCTGGACGGAGTACGGCGCGAGCTGGACCCCGGAGCCCCGGGCTCGGCCGGGTCGGGCCTGCCGCGCACGCTCCTCGACGCGGTGCACGCCCTGGAGAGCGACGAGGTGATCCGCGGTGTGCTGGACGCCGTCGATCCGGCCGCGGAGGTCGGCGACTACTACGCCGCGCTGAAACGTGAGGAGTTCTATACCTGGCACGGCACGGTCTCCGCCTGGGAGATCGACCGCTACCTGACCGCCGTCTGACACGGCGCGGCCCACTGACCACGACTCGGAGGGAGATCCATGTGCGGAATCGCAGGGCTTCAGGTACGCGATCCCTCGCTGGAGCCCCGGCTCGGCGAACTGCTGACCGGAATGCTCCACCAGGCGGCCGAACGCGGCCCCGACTCGGCAGGCGTCGGCCTCTACGGTGACCCCCGGTTCACCGCGCCCGGCCGTTCGACGGTCAGCTTGCTCGATCCGGGCGTGCCGGCCGAGGAGCTCGCCGCCCGCGTCGGCGGCGGCGCGGAGGTCGTCGCCGCCGGGCAGACCATCGTCGTACGGTCCCGGATCGGCGCGGCCGAGCTGGAACGCGCCATCCGGGACGCCGTTCCCGGCGCGGTCGTCACCGGGCGCGGCAGCGATCTGGCCGTGCTGAAAGGAGTCGGGCACCCCGATGTCCTCGCCCGCGAGTTCGCGCTGCGGGAGGCGTCCGGCCGACAGGGGATCGCGCACACCCGGATGGCCACCGAGTCGGCGGTCACCCCGGAGGGTGCTCATCCGTTCTCGGTCGCCGAGGACCTTTGCCTGGTGCACAACGGGTCGTTCGCCAACCACGCCACCATCCGCCGCGAGCTGCGTGCCGAGGGAGTGGCGTTCGACAGCGACAACGACTCCGAGGTCGGCGCACGCTTCGTCGCCGCCAGACTCGCCGAGGGGCACGACCTGGACAAGGCTTTGCGGCTGCTGTGCGAGCGCTTCGACGGCTTCTACACCCTGCTCGTGACCACGGCCGACACCTTCGCCGTCGTCCGGGACGCCATCGCCTGCAAGCCCGCGATCGTCGCCGAGACCGACGCCTGGGTGGCCATGGCGTCCGAATACCGCTGCCTGGCGCGCCTGCCCGGCATCGAGTCCGCCCGCATCTTCGAGCCCGAACCCGAGGAGGTCTACACATGGCAGCGGTGACCGATCCGCAGGCCCCGACGGTGGGCGGTCCCGTCGCCACCGCGACAACGATCGACCTGCGGTCCGCGTCCGTTCGCGAGGTGAACTCGGCCCTGCACGCCGCCGCCGCGGGAACGGCCTGGCGCATCGCACACCCGGACGGCGCCCACAACCTCGCCGTCGGCCTGGACGCGGAACTCGACGTCGTCGTCGCCGGACACTCGGGCTACTACTGCGCCGGCATGAACCAGCACGCCACCGTCACGATCGACGGGAACGCGGGAGTCGGCGTGGCGGAGAACATGATGTCGGGCACCGTGCGCGTACGCGGCAACGCCTCCCAGTCCGCAGGCGCCACCGCCCACGGCGGGCTGCTGGTGATCGACGGCGACGCCGCCGCCCGCTGCGGCATCTCCATGAAGGGCGTCGACATCGTCGTGCGCGGCAGCGTCGGCCACATGAGCGCCTTCATGGCTCAGGCCGGGCGTCTCGTGGTCTGCGGCGACGCGGGTGACTCCCTCGGCGACTCGATCTACGAGGCGCGCGTCTACGTCAAGGGCGCGGTCCGCTCGCTCGGCGCCGACTGCGTCGAGAAGGAGATGCGTGCCGAGCACCTCGCCGAACTGGCCCGGCTGTTGCGGGCCGCCGGCGTGGACGCGGACCCGGCCGGCTTCCGCCGCTACGGCTCGGCGCGCCGGCTCTACCACTTCACGACCCGCAACAGCCATGCCTACTGACCCGGCGCCGCCACCGGAGGAGACCTTGCACGACGACCTGCCCGGCCAGGGGCTGCGCGAATCGGCGACGTTCGACCGCGCGACCATCCACGCCATCCAGCGCGCCGCCGAGACCGGCGTCTACGACATCCGCGGCTGGGGTGCCAAGCGCCGGCTGCCGCACTTCGACGACCTGCTCTTCCTCGGTGCGAGCATGTCCCGCTACCCGCTGGAGGGCTACCGCGAGCGCTGCGACACCGATGTCGTCCTCGGCGACCGGCACGCGACCCGCCCGTTGCGGCTGAACACCCCCGTCACCATCGCCGGGATGAGCTTCGGCGCGCTGTCCGGGCGCGCCAAGGAGGCCCTCGGGCGAGGCGCCAGCGAGGTCGGCACCTCCACGACCACCGGCGACGGCGGCATGACACCGGAGGAACGCGGCCACTCCGAGCACCTCGTCTACCAGTACCTGCCGTCGCGCTACGGCATGAACCCCGACGACATGCGCCGGGCCGACGCCATCGAGGTCGTGCTCGGCCAGGGAGCCAAACCCGGCGGCGGTGGCATGCTGCTCGGCCAGAAGATCACCAAGCGGGTCGCCGCCATGCGCACGCTGCCGGCCGGGATCGACCAGCGCAGCGCCTGCCGTCACCCCGACTGGACCGGCCCGGACGACCTGGAGATCAAGATCCGCGAATTGCGGGAGATCACCGACTGGGAGAAGCCGATCTACGTGAAGATCGGCGCGACCCGCACCTACTACGACGTCAAGCTGGCCGCCAAGGCCGGCGCGGACGTCATCGTGGTGGACGGCATGCAGGGCGGCACGGCCGCGACCCAGGAGGTGTTCATCGAACACGTCGGCATCCCGACGCTCGCGGCGATCCCCCAGGCCGTCCGGGCGCTCCAGGAGGAGGGCCTGCACCGCACGGTCCGGCTGATCGTCTCCGGCGGTGTCCGCAACGGCGCCGACCTGGCCAAGTGCATGGCCCTCGGCGCGGACGCCGTCGCCATCGGCACCGCCGCGCTCATCGCGCTCGGCGACAACCACCCCCGGTGGGACACCGAGTACCGTGCGCTCGGCTCGGCCGCCGGCTACTACGACGACTACCAGGACGGCCGCGACCCGGCCGGCATCTCCACCCAGGACGAGGCGCTCGCCGTTCGCCTCGACCCCGTCGAGGGCGGGCGCCGGATCGCCAACCTCATCCGCGTCATGACCATGGAGGCGCAGACCATCGCCCGGGCCTGCGGCAAGGCCCACCTGCACCACCTGGAACCCGAGGACCTGGTCGCCCTTACCATCGAGGCCGCGGCCATGGCACGCGTTCCACTGGCCGGCACCGACTGGATCCCCGGGGCCGACCGGTGACCGGGACGCCGGCCCGGACCGAACTGCCCGCGGAGACCGAGATCGCGGTCGTCGGCGGGGGACTGATGGGTGCCGCCACCGCGTGGGCCGCCACCCGCCGGGGCCGCGCCGTGACACTCCTGGAGCGGTTCGCGTTCGGCCACGACCGCGGCAGCTCTCATGGGAGCGCCCGGATCGTCCGTCGTGCCTACGCGGATCCGCTGTACGTCGCCCTCACCGGCCGGTCCCTGCGCCTGTGGCGGGAGCTCGAACAGGACGCCGGTTCGTCGCTGCTGCGGATCATCGGCGGAATCGACCACGGCCGCCTGCGCGACCCGGAGGGCATTGCCGCCACCCTGGCGGAGGCCGGTGTACCGCATGAGGTGCTCCCGGCGTCGGAGGCGAAGTGCCGCTGGCCCGGCCTGCGCTTCGACGGACCGGTGCTCTTCCACCCCGAGGCCGGCACCGTGGACGCCGCCGCGGCGGTCACCGCCTTCCTCACCCGGGCGCGGGATCGCGGCGCGTCCCTCCACGCAGAGACCCCGGTCCGGCGCATCACCGCCGACGGTGACCGGGTCCGCGTGGAGACCGCGCACGGCACCGTGACCGCGCGTCGCGTCGTCGTCGCGGCCGGGGCATGGGTACGCGATCTTCTCGACGGACTCGTCCCGCTGCCCGAGCTCACCGTGACGCAGCAGCAGGTCTTCCACTTCCCCCGCCGGGATCCGGACATCGACTGGCCCGTCGTGGTGCACAAGGACGCGCTGTCCACCTACAGCCTCCCGGGTGGCCGCGACGGCGGCCCGGCCGGCGGCCGCAAGATCGCCGAGCACGACGCCGGCGCGCCGACGACCGCCGACGGCCGGAGCGGCGCCGTCGACCCGGTGGCGCGGGAACGCATCGTCGGGTACGTGCGGGAGTGGCTGCCCGGACTGGAACCGCGCCCCGTCAACGAGGCCACCTGCCTCTACACGTCCACGGCCGGTGACGACTTCGTCCTCGACCGCGCCGGGCCGATCGTCGTGTGCTCGCCCTGCTCCGGCCACGGGGCGAAGTTCGCGCCGCTCATCGGAGAGATGGTCACCGACCTGGCCGCCGGCGGACCCGTGCCCGACCCAAGGTTCACCCTCGCCGTCCATCGGGCCGCCGTCTCCTGAAAGGAGACGTCGCCTCCTGCGGCAGAATGGCTGCCATGGCCACCGACCCCGAGTTCCACGAACGCGCCGCCGCGCTGCCGGACCGCGAGGTGGACCCCGGCGGCGCGGAACGGCCGGGCCTGGAGGCCGCCATCGCCCGGCAGGTCCGGCAGTACCGCGTCGCGGCCGGCCTGTCGGTGGCCGAGATGGCGGCCCAGGTCGGCATCTCCAAGGCCATGCTCTCGAAGATCGAGAACGCCCAGACCTCGTGCAGCCTCACCACGCTCGGACGCCTGGCCGCGGGGCTCGACGTGCCCGTCACCGCCCTGTTCCGTGGCGTGGACGACGAGCGCGAGGCCGTCTACGTGGAGGCGGGCCACGGTGCCCGGATCGTCCGCCGGGGCAGCCGCGTCGGCCATGTCTACGAGTTGCTCGGCGCCCTGCGCGGCCCGCACAAGCGCATGGAGGCGGTGCTGGTCACGCTGACCGAGTCGAGCGAGGTCTTCCCGCTCTTCCAGCATCCGGGCACCGAACTGCTCTACATGCTCGAGGGCGTCATGGTCTACGGCCACGGTGAGGCCCGGTACACGCTGCGACCGGGCGACGCCCTTCAGTTCGACGGTGAGGGCGTGCACGGCCCGGACGAACTCGTCGAGTTGCCGATCCGCTTCCTGTCCGTCACGGCCTACGGCGACCGCATCCCCGCCTGACCCACCTCGCCGCCGGCGGGAAGTGACCCACGTCATACCAGGACCCCGATGACGCTTATCGTCGACGCTCTGATCTGACGGGCTGACGTCGCTCGGATTTCCGAATCATCGAGTGGAATGCCGACGCGGATCGCTACTGTGCGTACATGCTTGGTCGCGTGTCGCCCGGTCGTGTCGCATGAGTAGCCGTAAGCTTCCGCGGGCCGACGTCGACGAACTCGCCGAGCGCCTCATCGCCGCCGGCGTCCGGATCATCGCCGAGCCCGGCCCCCTGAACACCCCCGGCGGCGGGTACGGACTGCGGTTCTTCGACATCGACGGTCGCGTCGTCGAGGTGTCCGCCGACGTCGCCACCCGTGGGCATCGCAGGCTGGAAGAGCGCGAGGCGATCCCGGTACGCCTCTCGCACTGCGTCGTGAACTCCCCGGACCCGGCCCTGCTCCGTGCGTTCTACGAACGCCACCTCGGGTTCCGGCTGTCCGACACGCTGTACAGCACGCACATGGGCGACCTCATGTACTTCCTGCGATGCAGCCCGCTGCACCACAGCTTCGCCATCGCGCGCGGCCCGCACGCCTCCCTGCACCACGCGTCGTTCGAGATGCGCGGCGTCGAGGAGTACATGCGAGGCACGGGCCGGGCCCTGCGCGCCGGGACCCGGCTCACCTGGGGACCGGGGCGGCACCTCGCCGACGACAACACCTTCTCCTACTTCCACGACCCGCACGGCAACACGGTCGAGTACACGACCGAGCTCGCCGTGCTCGAGGAGGACACCTGGCATCTGGGTCTGCACGACGTCGACGACCCGCTGACGCAGGACCAGTGGGGCACCGCCGCCCCGATGAGCGAAGTGGTCGCCAAGGAGCAGTTCAACGACCCGGACGTGCTGTTCACCGCACCGCCGGTGTGACGAGAAGGAACCTCCTCGCGGGGCCCGCCAGGGAGGGAGCGGACCCCGCGAGGATCGGACACGGACGGACCAGGGAGACCGCGTCAGGTGGCCGCCGTCGCCCCGGCCGTCGGCATCTCGCCCGCCTCGGCGTGTTGTTCGCGACCGTGCAGCGCGAGCAGCGCCAGCAGGCAGGAGACCAGCGCCGCCGCGCCGCAGACGACATAGCCGATCGCGTAGCCGTGGCCCAGGGCGTCCAGGGCGATGGGTGCGGCGCCGCCCGGCGGCGAGGAGGGCGGGACGGAGTTCACGGCGAGCGGGCCGCCTTCGGCGGCGACGTGCCCGGCGGCGGCCTTGACCTGCGGGCTCAGCGACGCGCCGGCCAGCCCGGTGGTGAACTGCGAGGCCGCCCGGCTGAGCGCGACCGCGCCGATCACCGCCGGGCCGAGCGTGAAGCCGAAGTCGCGCAGGAGGCTCGTCGCGGCGCTGGCCATGCCGGCGTAGTGGATCGGCACCGTGTTGACGGCGGTGGCGGTGATGGAGGAGACGGTCAGTGCGAATCCGACGCCGACGAGGCCGAGCGGGAGCACCAGGGAGGTCAGCGCCCGGTCGGAGACCGGCAGCGCCGCCGCGAGGAAGTCGCCGGCGGCCATCAGCGCCAGGCCGACCGTGAGGATCCAGCGGCCGGCCATCCGCTCCAGCAGCCGGGACGTGACGGGGAGCAGGACCAGCGCCAGGCCGTTCAGCAGCAGGAACGCGACCGACGAGCGCAGCGGGCTCTGGTGCTGGATCGGGCCGAGCCGGATGCTCGTCGCGTACGCCGTGCCGAGGAAGCTGAACATGCCGACCACGGCGACGAACGACGCGATCGCGAACGCCCGGTTGGTGAACAGCTCCAGACGCAGCAGTGGGGAGCGGGCCCGGCGCTCGGCCACGATGAACAGCACGACGAAGACCGCCGCGATGGCGAACGCCGTGATCACCGGCGCGGAGCCCCAGCCGTCGGTCGGTCCCTGGATGACCGCGTACAGCAGCGCGAACAGGCCGATGCCGATGGTGACCTGGCCGCCCAGGTCGAGCGAGCGTCCTTCCGGTGCGCTGGAGTCGGCGGCCAGCAGGAGGCTGACCAGGGTGCTGACGACGGCGATCAGCGTGACGACCACGAACGCCCACCGCCAGGAGCCGTAGTTCCCGGTGATGCCGCCGAGCACCGGCGCGATGAATCCGCCGGTGGACAGGGACGCCGCCCACGTCGCGATCGCGCGGGACCGGGCCTGGTGCGTGCGGGTCCCGGCGGCCACCATCGCCAGCGAGGTCGGGAACAGCGCGGCCGCGCCGAGGCCGGCGATCGCCTGACCCGCCCAGAGCAGGTGGACGCCGTGGCTCGCGGCGGCGACCATCTCACCGAGGACGATCAGCGCCGAGCCGCCGACCAGCAGCCGCTTGCGGCCGAAGAGGTCGCCGAGCACGCCGAACGTCAGCTCGAGCACGGAGACGGGCAGCAGGAAAGCGTCGGAGATCCAGGTGAGCTGCGAACCGATCGGGTGCAGGTCCTCCTGGAACAGGCCGTTTAGGGTGGCCGGGATGGCGAGGGAGATCTGGGCGAGGCAGACGGCGAGGCAGCCCGCGATGAGTGTGCCGAGGGGGAGCCTGGCCGGCCCCGGGTCGGAGTGTTCGCTCTGCGACATGAGGGTTCCTGGGAGAAGATGCGGTGGGACGGGCTCCCGGTCCGGCGGCGGTCCGCCCGGCCGGGAAAGGGGCGGCTCGGCGGCCGCCGACGAGATGGCGGGTCGGGCGGCGGATCGGCCGCCGCGGACGAGATGGGTCGGCCCGGAGGCAGCGCACCCGGGGCGCACGTGCCACGGACGCCGACGGGACGGTCGGGTCGGAGGCTCAGCGGTCGCGGGCGCCGACGAGCCGGCCGGGGCGGTAGGGGACGAAGGCGGCGCCGCCGAGGTTCAGCGTCAGCGCGGCGCGCTGCAGGGCTGCGGGTTCGGCGGCGTCGTCCCAGCGTCCGGTGGCGACGCGATGGTCGATCGCGTGCACGCCCGCCACCATCTCGGCGGTGGTGAACGCGCAGTGGCCCTGACGGGCGATGTACGCCTGGCGGAGCCGGGCGCCGTCGCCGGCCGCCCGGACCCGTGCGGCGAAGGCCGCCTCCTGCTCGACGGGGACCAGCTGGTCGGCGGTGGTGTGCAGGTCGAGCAGCGGCACCGCCAGGCCCTGGCCCGCGGTGGAGGTGGCCTGGAGCGTGCGCCGAGCCCGCGGGTCGGCGTGCTGGTGCGCGCTCCGGGTCAGCGTCGTCAGGTCGGCGCGCAGGTCCAGGCCGGCGGTCCGGTAGAGGGCCCGCACCTCGGTGGCGTGCTCGGACCGGCGCAACAGCGCGGCGTAGTCGACACCGGCGTTGAACGACGTGTTGCCGCTCGCCGACTGTTCGATCGACCAGCGGCCGTTCTCGATGAACGCGAGCAGCCCCTGGCTTATCCAGGCGTACTGCTGCGCCTCCTGGCCCTCGGCGTCGCCGGCGGCCGGCGGGTTCTGGCCCGGGGCCCAGTCGGTCTGGTTGAGGTACGCGGCGGCGAGCGCGATCCGGGCCCGCCCGGCGGGAGTCGCCTGCGCGGCGGTGACGGCCGCGGTCAGCCGCTGCGCGGTCGCGGCGGCCGCTCCGGCGTCGGCGAACCCGCTGAGCGGGACGTCCTGGCCGGGCAGCAGCAGGGACGCGATGGCGTACTCGGCGTCGTACTGGTAGTCGTCCAGGTCGACGCCGCCGGCCACCAGGCCGCACAGGCCGAGGGCGCCGTCCACGCGACCGGCCCCGTCGCGGGCGATACGGGCGTTGACCAGCCCGCCCATCGACTCGCCGACCGACAGGATCCGGGCGGGCCGCGCGACCGTACGCGCGAAGGCGTCCAGAGTGGCGAACTGGTCGCGTTCGGCGCTGTTCAGCGCCCACCAGGAGCCGTGCGGATCGTACGAGGAGCCGGCGAGCGCGTAGCCCTCGGAGAGGAGGGCCGTGCGGGCGCCGTCGGAGGGCGCGTCCTGTGCCGTCGTCGGCCCGTAGCCGTGGCTGAACAGCAGGAGCGTGCCGTTCCAACTGGCGGGCAGGTCGGCGACCCAGGTGGCGCCGTCGGCGAGCGTGCCGCCGAGGTGGGACGGGGCGGTGGCCGGGGCGGCGGAGGCGGCTCCGGTCAGGGCGGCCGCACCGAGGGCGAGAGCGGCGGTGACGGCGGGGATGCGGAGGGGGCGTCGAGGCACGGAAGCGCTCCGTTCTCGGGAGAGATGTGTGTTCTGGGACACACGGAGGAACGGCACGAATGTATGGCTGTTTTTTCACCGTCGTCAAGACTGTGCCGAATATCGTGGAAGCCGTCCGCCGCTCAGCGGGCCGGACGGCCCCGCACGCGCCCGCGACAGGCCGCGGACGCGGACGTGTCGCAGACGGTCATCCCGGCGGCGCGTCGCGGGATGAGCGTCACACGCCGAGGACCGGGACGGGTGTCAGAGGTCGAGGACCAGGCGGGGCCCGCACGACCGGGAGACGCAGATCATCATCGTCTCGCCACCCGCGCGCTCCTCATCGGTGAGCACCGAGTCGCGGTGGTCGGGCTCACCCTCCAGCACGTCCGTCTCGCAGGTCCCGCACGTGCCCTCGGTGCAGGAGTAGAGGACCTCCACCCCGGCGGACCGGACGACGTCCAGGACACTCCGGTCCGGCGGCACGGTCAGCGTCCGCCCGGATCGGGCCAGCTCCACTTCGAACGAGGACGTCTCCGCCGGAGCGGTCTCCTCCTTCGGCCGGAACCGCTCGACCTGAAGGACGCCCGGCGGCCATCCCGCGCGGCACCGCTCCTCGACGGCGGCAAGCAGTGGTTCGGGGCCGCAGCAGTACACCAGGGTGCGGTCGTCGGGGTCGGCCAGGAAGGCGTCCAGGTCCAGCAGCCCCGTCTCGTCCTGCGGCCGTACGCTCACCGCGTCGCCATGGACGGTGAGCTCGTCGAGGAAGGCCATTGACGCGCGCGTGCGGCCGCCGTACAGCAGCCGCCATCGGACGCCGGCCCGCTCGGCGGCCGCCACCATCGGCAGCAGCGGTGTGATCCCGATCCCGCCCGCGACGAACAGGTAGCGGTCGGCGGGCCGCAGGGCGAAGTTGTTCCGCGGGCCGCGCACCGGCAGCCGGGAGCCCTCGACGAGCCGGTCGTGGACGTACGCGGAGCCGCCGCGGCCGGCCGGCTCACGGAGCACGGCGATCCGCCAGGCCGTACGGTCCGCCGGTGATCCGCACAGGGAGTACTGCCGGACGAGGCCGTCGGCCAGGAGCAGGTCGATGTGCGCGCCGGGCTCCCAGGCGGGCAGTGGTCCGCCGTCCGGCCGGCGGAGCGTCAGGCGGACCACGCCGTCGGCGGCCTGGTCTCGCCCGGCGACGACCACCTCGGTGTCGTCTCCGGCGTTGTTCACGGCATGCGTCCCTTCTCAGCCGGTCGCCGCGCCGGCGGTGAGCGAGGGGTCTCCGGGGGGCTCGGCCGCGGTCGGCGGACGGTGTCCGGTGGGGTGTGCGAGCAGCCAGTCCCACAGCTCGATGGGATCCTGGGCGGTGTGCTCGGCGCCGCAGTGGCAGGTGCCCAGCAGGGTGTCGGAGCCGGGCAGCCAGCGCACGCGGTAGACGGGCCCGGACGGCCGCGGGCCGTTCATCGCGCGACGGCCCCGGCCGGGGCCTCCTCGCCGGCGGCGAGGCGCGCCAGGATCCGGCGGGCCGCCAGGCCGCCGGTGTCGATGTTGATGCTGAGCTCCTGGTAGCCGTCGGGCTCGGCGGCGATGACCTTCTCGAGCGTGTTCAGCGCCTCGACGTCCTGGAGCACCACCGTGCGGTTGGAATCGCGCAGGAAGGCGCTGACCTCCTCGTCGTCGCGGGCGAAGTCGCGGGCGACGGCCCAGAAGTCGTACGTGCTGTGCTCGGTCGACGGGGTGATGGCGTAGACGATCTCGACGTGGAAGGCGCCGCTGTCGTCGCCGTCCGGTCCCGGCGTGACACCGGTGGGCGCGACCCGGCTGTGCAGGACGTACAGGCAGGGCGCGTGGTATTCGATGTCCTGGAACCGGTCGATCCGGCCCTCGACACCGGTGGAGCGGGAGTAGAACGGCGGGCACTCGGCGCCGTGCATGTGCCGGCCGACCCGGACGATCCCGGCCGCCTCGTCGACCTCGGTGGTGATCGGCGTCTCGGCGACCTCGGGGGTGCCGATGTAGCCGCCGTGCAGGTACGTCTCGTGGGACAGGTCGAGGAGGTTGTCGACCAGCAGGCCGTACCGGGCGTTCAAGGGTTCCATCCCGCACACCGTCGTCCACTCCGGGTCGGCCAGCCAGGGCGCCCGGGGGATGCCCGCCGGGTCGGCGAGCGAGCCGTCGCCGATCCAGACCCACACGAAGGAGTCCTGCTCGACGACGGGGTAGGAGGGCACCCGGGCGGTGCGGGGAACTCGCCTCTGACCCGGGACGGAGACGCAGCCGCCGTCCGGTGCGTACGTGAAGCCATGGTAGCCGCAGACGATCCGGTCGCCGTCCAGCCGGCTCTCCGACAGGGGGAACCTCCGGTGCACGCACCGGTCGGCGAGCGCCACGACGTCGCCGGCCTCGGTGCGGTAGAGCACCAGCGGTTCGTCGAGCACCGTCCTCGCCAGCAGGTCACGGCCGACCTCCCGGCCGTACGCGGCGACGTACCACTGATTTCTCGCGAAAGACGTCATCGGCCCCTCTTTTCGCAGGTGGAGGTGGCCTCAGCGTCACGCTCAAAGAGCCGTGGCCGCCATGCCCCTTCCATCTGGTGAAAGGACAACTCGAGGATGACCGCTCTTCCTACCTTTCGGACGGCATCACCCGACTTCGGAGTGTGTCTCTTCGGGCACCGAAGTCGGCCGCGACCGCGCCTAGTGCCGCGTCAACCAACGTTGTTCGTCTTATCGACGGTGTTAGTTGATCCTCGCCTTTGGGACGAGCGACTCCCCACGAGGGTGGGGCGGGCCGCGGCCGGCCAATGGACCCAGCGATGGCGCCGTGATGGGGGCGTCGTCTCGGATCACGCCGGGCTGGTCCGGTACCGGGGAGGTGCCGTCCGGCTCGACGGTGCGTGATCACCACCGGAAACCGATTCGTGTTGGTGGTGATGGGTCCGCCCGGTCCACGCCGGGCGATGTTGGCGCCGCCGACCACGTCGCGGTGCCCACTGAAACCACAATGCATACAGGTGAAGGTCCGGCCTTTGGGTTTGGGAACACGCCGGTCGCAGGCCGGGCAGGTCGAGGAGGTGCCGCGTTCATCGACGAGTACGACGCGGATCCCGGCCCGTTCGGCCTTGTCCTTCAGGCAGCGGATCAGGTAGCCGACACGCCAATCATTGACGCGTTTGTTGTGCCGCCGCCCGGCCTTCAACTCCAGCACGCCTCGCGGGTCACCGACCACCAGCGTCCCGACCCGGCGCTTTACCGCCCAGTCGACGACGGTCTTGGCGGCCTCATGCTGGGCCTGCTTGACGCGGCGCTTGTGTCGGCCCTCGAGTTTCCGCTGGCGGGCCCGATATTTCCGCCACCGGCGCGAACCCGCCTGACCCGGTTTCGGGGCTCGCGTTGCCACGGTCCGGCGACGGTGTTTGGTGTCTTTGAGGTGCAGATGGGCCTCAGCTCGGATCGCCCGCCCCGACACGATGAGGCCTTCCCCGTCCGGTCCGGCCACCGCGAACGGATGGATCACCCCTGGATCTACTCCCGCCACCCGGTCCGGATCCGGCTCAGATCCAGGCGGGTAGGTAGCGACGGGTACTTCGGCGGTCACCTCGACGAACAATCGGCGGCCTTCGTTGAGCAGGGTGACCGACCGGACGTGCTGGACCGGGTAGGGAACCTCCCGGTCCAGCCGTACCGACAACGGCGCGCACCCGCGACTGACCGGAAGTCGTAACCGCTGATCTCCAGGGTGAACGTGCCGTGGTAGTAGCGGACCGGCATCAACCGGCGTTTGCGGCGCGGGAACCGGACCGAGGCGTCCCCGTCCTTGCGGCGTTTGGCGGTGGCGAACCAGGCGTCACTGTACCGGCGCGGCACCGAGCGAGCCCCAATGGTGTCCAGCTCACCGAACGTGCCCGGGCCGGCCGCCGACAACTCCCGGCACAACGCCTGATACGACACGACGGTGGGCAGGCCGCGCCGGCGCCGCCACCGGTTCATGTCCAGTGCGCACGCCCACACGTCCCCGGCCGAGGCCAGCAGCCTGAAACACCGCTCCCGCTGGGCGGGCGTGAGGCGCAGGCCGACCCGGGCGGTGCGCAGCACCACCCGGGGAGCATCCGGATCAACACGTCGAGGCACGAGGTGATTACAGCAGGTGGCTACGACAGAATCTGGACGGTCGGTGACCCCAGACATCAAAGCGGCCCGGATAGATCACCGCCGCCGTCTCGTTACACGAACGTGGTTCTGGACACGGCTCCCACGTCAGCCGCATCCTCACGAAGATCGGCGTCCGCGACCGGGTCCAGGCGGTGATCTTCGCCTACGACACCGGCCTGGTCCGGCCAGCCTGAGCAGGCGTTGGCTCAGGGGGCCGTCGCCGAGATGCTCCTGCGGCTTGAGCGGTCCTTCCCGGGGCTCCATCCGAGTGCCCGGGAGATCCCGCCCGCGGCGACCTGGACGGTGGCCGTCAGCGCGGGGACCCGCGCGTCCTCGACGTCCACCACGACGGACACCGCGGCCACCACGTCCCCGCCGGCTCCCCGTACGGGCGCGGCGAGGGAGATCGCGTCCTCGGTGATCTGGCGGTCGCTCACCGCGCAGCCGCAGCGCCGGACCTCGGCCAGCACGCGGCGCAGCACCGCCGGATCGGTGACGGTGTGGGGGGTGAAGGCGCGCAGCGGCCCGGAGCACACCGTCTCCTGGAGTGCCCGGTCGCCGTACGCCAGCAGCACCAGCCCGACCGCCGTGGCGTGCAGCGGCCAGCGCGCCCCGACCCGGCTGAGCACCCGGACGGCCGAGCGTGCCGAGATACGCTCGACGTACACCGCGTCCAGGCCGTCGCGCACCGCGAGGTGGACGTTCTCGTGGGTCGCCTCGTACAGGTCCTCCAGGTACGGCATCGCCGTCTCGCGGAGCGCGAGGCCGCGGGGGGCCAGTGACGCGACCTCCAGCAGGCGCAGCCCGATGTGGTAGCAGCCGTCGGCGTCGCGCTCCAGGGCTCCCCAGGCGACGAGCCTGGCCACGAGCCGGTGCGCGGTGGCCAGAGGTAGGTCGGCGCGGCGGGCGATGTCGCTGAGCGACAGCGCCGGCCGGTCGGCCGTGAAGGCGTCGAGGACGCCGAGCAGCCGGTCGGCGACCGACGTCCGGCCGAAGTCCGCTGGCATGCCGGGCCCCGTCAGCCGTAGAAGCGGTAGACCGCTTGGGCGACGCACGCGGGCTTGTCGGCCCCGTCGATCTCGACCGTGAGGTCCACGACCACCTCCACGCCGCCACCCTTCACCTCGGTGACCGAGGCTATCGCGCCGTGCGCCCGGATCTTCGAGCCAACGGGGACGGGGGAGGGGAAGCGGACCCGGTTCAGGCCGAGGTTCACGGCCATCCTGACGCCGGTGACCTCCAGCAGTTCGCTCCAGAGGGGGATGAGCAGCGACAACGTCAGGTAGCCGTGCGCGATCGTGCCTCCGAACGGCCCGTCCTTGGCGCGTTCCTCATCGACGTGGATCCACTGGTGGTCGTCGGTCGCGTCGGCGAAGGTGTTCACCCGGTCCTGGGTGATCTCCATCCACCGGCTGTATCCCAGGTCGGCGCCGGCCTGGGCCTTGATCTCTTCGAGGCCGTTGACGGTGATGGTCACGGGGTCCTTCCCTTTCAACTCGTCGCCGGCCCGCCGTCGGGGCCGCCGTGCGCGGAGCGGATCGCGGGCTTGAGCAGCTTGCCGCTCGGCGTGCGCGGCAGCGTGTCGGCGAACACGACCGACTTGGGGATCTTGTAGCGGGCCAGCCGGCCCTCCAGGTGGGCCAGCAGTTCCTTCTCGTCCGGGGCCGCGCCCGGCTCGGGGACGACGACGGCCCGGCCGACCTCGCCCCAGCGGGCGTCCGCGACGCCGATGACGGCGCAGTCGCGCACCGCCGGGTGCTCGAGCAGGACGTCCTCCACCTCGGCGGGATAGATGTTCTCCCCGCCGGAGATGATCACGTCCTTGAGCCGGTCGACGATCGTGACGTAGCCGTCCTCGTCGGCGCGCGCGACGTCGCCGGTGTGGAACCAGCCGTCGCTGATCGACTCGGCGCTCGCCTGGGGCAGGCCCCAGTACCCCGAGGTGACGTTCGGCCCGTGGACCAGCACCTCGCCGCGCTCGCCGGGCGGAACGTTCCCGCCGAGCGGATCGACGAGGCGCACGTCGGTGAAGAAGTGCGGGACCCCGGCCGACCCCGCCTTGGTCAGGGAGTCGGCCCGGTCGAGGAGCAGCACGCCCGGGGACGTTTCGGTCATCCCGTAGCCCTGGACGAAGGCGAGCCCCCGGTCCAGGTAGGCGCGGATGGTCCGGGCCGGTACGGGCGCGCCCCCGCACAGCAGCGACCGCACGCTGGACAGATCGGCGCCGGTGAACCCGCGGTCGGCGGCGATCTGGTCGTACATCGCGGGCACGCCGAACAGGCAGGTGACGCGATGCCGCGCGATCAGCTCGAGGGTCCGCGCCGCGTCGAAGGACTGCTCCAGCACGACCGTGCCGCCCTTCAGGATCGTCGGCAGGCAGGTCATGTTGAGCGCGGCGGTGTGGAACAGGGGCGCGCTGACCAGCATCACCTCGTCGCCGGCCAGGTCGACGTCGACCAGGACGTTGACGCTGTTCCAGGTGATGTTGCCGTGGGTGAGCACGGCTCCCTTGGGGCGCCCGGTCGTCCCCGAGGTGTACATGATCAGGCAGGGGTCGCCGAGGCCGACCTCCTCGTCGATCGGGTCGGCCGGCGCGCCGTCGGCCAGCGCGTCGTACGGCAGGTCCGCCGGATGCACCGGGTCGCCGACGGCGAGGGTCGCGCGCGGGGCGGCCTCCGCGTGGACGGTGCGCAGCGTCTCGGCGCCGCGGCCGGCGTGCACGAGCACCGAACTGCCGGAGTCGGTGATCTGGTAGACCAGCTCCGGGTCGGCCAGACGGCCGTTGAGCGGCACGAAGACGCACCCGAGGATGCCGGTGGCGAACAGCGTCTCCAGGTACGCCGGATGGTTGGGGCCCAGGTAGGCGACGCGGTCACCGCGCCGCACGCCCCGCGCCCGCAGGACGTGCGCCAGGCGTGTGGCGCGCTCGTGCAGCGCGGCGTAGCTCGTGGCGCGGTCGCCGAAGACCAGCGCCGTCCGGTCCGGGGTCTTACGGGCCCGGCGCGCGGTCCACGAGCCGATGCCTTGGTTGCGCATGGAGGGCTCCTCTCGCCCGACGCGGATCGGGAGCTTCGCCCCGGTCAGTCCTTGCGGAGTCCCAGGAGCCGGGCGGCGTTCTCCTTGAGGATCTTGGGGCGGACCTCGTCCTTGATCGGCAGCTTGGCGAAGTCCGCCAGCCAGCGATCGGGGCTGATCATCGGGTAGTCGGAGCCGAACAGGACCTTGTCCTTCAGCAGCGTGTTGGCGTACTGCACGAGCTGCGGCGGAAAGTACTTCGGCGACCAGCCGGACAGGTCGATGTAGACCTTCGGCTTGTGGGTGGCGACCGCCAGGGCCTCGTCCTGCCACGGGAACGACGGGTGGGCCAGGATGATGGTCAGCCCGGGGAAGTCGACGGCCACGTCGTCCACCTCCATCGGGTTCGAATACTTCAGCCGGATGCCGCCCCCGCCCGGCGCTCCCGCGCCGATGCCCGTCTGCCCGGTGTGGAAGACGGCGGGCACTCCGAGCTCCTCCATCACCTCGTACAGAACGTACGCCCGGCGGTCGTTCGGATGGAACGCCTGCACGTTGGGATGGAACTTGAAGCCCCGCACGCCGTACTCCTCGACCAGCCGCCGTACCTCGCGGACGCCGGCCTTGCCGCGGGCCGGGTCGACGCTCGCGAAGGGGATGATGACGTCCGGGTTGGCGCGGGCGGCCTCGGCGACCTCCTCGTTCGGCACGGGCGGGTGCCCGGTGGCCGACTCGGCGTCCACGGTGAACACCACGGCCGCCATCCGCCGCTCCCGGTAGTACGCGGCGATCTCGGTCAGCGTCGGGTGGCGGTGATCGGTCTTGAAGTACGCGCCGGCGGCGGCGTCCAGGTCGGCGGACAGGGAGTGCTCGCCGCGCTCGGAGACCTCCGCGTGGGTGTGCATGTCGATCGCCGTGACGACGTCCAGGTCGATCATCGTCGTGTCCCGCCCCCTCACAGCGTCGGCGCCGGGATGCCGTACGTCTCCGGATGCTGCCCGACCGACACGGGCCAGGCGGCCGCGATCGCGTCGGCGGTCCAGCCGCCGTCGGTGTAGGCGGCGCTGATCTCCTGCGGGTGGGACCACAGCGAGAGCTTGTCGCCGCCGATGCCGATGGCCTGCCCGGTGACGTCCTTGGAGGCGTCCGAGGCGAGGTAGACGACCAGCCCGGCGCAGTCCTCGGGCGTGCCGAACGCGTACCCCTTGCGCAGCGCGTCCGGCAGCGGCGTGCCGTCGTTCTCGTACGCCTCGACGTGCGGGGCGAACGCCGGGATGGTCCGGGTCATGGCGGTGGCCGCGTTGGGGATCACGGCGTTCGCGGTGATGCCGGCCCGGGCGAGCTCCATCGCCCAGGTGCGCACCATCGCGGCGATGCCGGCCTTGGCCGCGGCGTAATTGGTCTGGCCGAAGTTGCCGCGCTGCCCGGCGGGGGAGCCGGCGACGATGATCCGCCCGCCCTCGCCCTGCTCCCGCATGCGTACGGCCGCGGCGCGGACACAGGTGAACGTCCCGCGCAGGTGCACCTGGAGCACGGTGTCGAAGTCCTCGTCCGACATCTTCCACAGCACCCGGTCGCGCAGCACGCCCGCGTTGGTGACCATCACGTCCAGCCGGCCGAACTCGTCCACGGCCCGGGCGACCAGGGCCTCGGCGGTCTCGGCGGTACCGACCGGGCGCACCTCGGCGACGGCCCGGCCGCCGGCCTCGGTGATCTCCTTGACCGCCGCCTCGGCGGCGTCGGCGTCCACGTCGTTGACCACCACGGCGGCGCCGGCGGCGGCGAGCGCGGAGGCGTAGGCGAGACCGAGGCCGCGGCCGGCGCCGGTGACGACGGCGACCTTGCCGGTGAGATCCATCAGGAGTCCTTTCGCGCGCGGAGCCCGGAGACGTGTCTCCGGCAACGACAAAGCTAGGCAGATATAAGACTGTCGTCAATATGTTGCCCAATGATTGCCCGCGTCGCCGCACGTCCGAGCCGTCCAGCGCCTTACGCTGTCTTGGTGACCCGTACCGATCAGGTCGAACCCGACATGTCCTCGGTCGCCCTCGACGGGGGCGACGTGGCGGAGAGCGCCCCGCGCCCGCAGTCGCTGATGCTCAGCTTCTTCGGCATCCATGTGCTGGGGCGCCAGGTCGCGCTGTCGTCCGCCGGCATCATCGACGTCTTGGCGCGCGTCGGGGTCGGCGAGGACGCCGTACGGTCGACGCTCACCCGGATGGTCCGGCGTGACCTCCTGGAGCGCCACCGGCGCGGCCGCAAGATGTACTTCGGGCTCACGCCGCGCGCCGTCGAGGTGCTGCGCGACGGGCATCGGCGCGTGTGGCAGACCGGCGCCGTCAACCGCGCGTGGGACGGCACCTGGACGATCGTCGGGTTCTCCCTGCCCGACTCCTGGCGCCGCGAGCGGCACGACCTGCGCTCACGCCTGCTGTGGGGCGGGTTCGGGCCGCTGCAGAGCGGCATGTGGGCCGCGCCCGGCCGGGTCGACGTCGCCGCCCTGGTCGAAGGTCTCGGCCTCGACGCCCACCTGAAGGCGTTCCAGGGCGCCGCCGTCGCGCCCACCGAGGCCGCGCGTCTCATCGACGCGGCCTTCGACGTGCCCGGCATCGCCCGCCGCTACCAGGCGTTCCTGTCCCGATGGGACCGGCCGGAACCCGCCGCCGAGGCCGACGACCTGGCCTGCCAGCTGCTGCTGCACACCGACTGGCTCGACCTCGTCCGCCGCGACCCCCACCTGCCCGCCGAGCACCTGCCCGCCGACTGGCCCGCCGTTCGCGCCGAGAAGGTCTTTCACTCCCTCGCCCACCGCTACGAGGAGCCGGCCCGCGCCCGCGCCGCCGAGATCCTCGACGTCGTCGCCCTGAAGTGAGCCGGGCGTACGCCTTCCGGATGCCGGGCGGACCCGGCCTCCGGCCCGGGAACGGGCGGGCTCTGCGCCCGGTCCGAGGTAGGCGTCATCGGACGACTGGGCGTCCGGTCCTGGGCGGCTGAGCACCCGGTCCGGGGGAGGCGTCGTCGGACGACTGGGCGTCCGACCCTGGGCGGCCGAGCACCCGGCCCGGGGGAGGCGCCACGGCCCGGTATTCGGGTCCGGGGCGTCAGCGTGTGGCGTCCTGGGACGGCTCGGCGTCCGTGATCCGCATGATCGAGGGCCTCTCGGTGCCGCGCAGCCCACGGGCCACGTCCTCGGCGTCGCGCAGCACGCGTACGGCGTTCTGCCAGGTCAGCTTGGCGATGTCGGCCTCGCCCCAGCCGCGGCCCAGGAGCTCGGCGATGAGGTTCGGATAGCCGGACACGTCCTCCAGCCCCGCCGGGGTGAACGCGGTGCCGTCATAGTCGCCGCCGATGCCGATGTGGTCGATCCCCGCCACCTCGCGCATGTGGTCCAGGTGGTCGGCCACGGTCGCGGCCGTCGCGACCGGCCGCGGATTCGCAGCCTCGTACGCCCGCTGCACCTCCATCGCCTCCGGCGTCGTGTCCAGCGGGTGCAGGCCCTGCGCGCGCATGTTCTCGTCGGCCGCCCGCGTCCACGCGATGGCCTCGGGCAGCACGAACTTCGGCACGAACGTCGCCATCGCCACGCCGCCGTTCGCGGGCAGCCGCTCCAGCACGTCGTCGGGGATGTTGCGCGGATGGTCGCACACCGCCCGCGAGGAGGAGTGCGAGAAGACGACCGGCGCCCGGCTGACCCGCAAAGCGTCCCGCATCGTGTCGGCGGACACGTGAGACAGGTCCACCAGCATGCCGAGCCGGTTCATCTCCCGCACGACCTCCTCGCCGAACGCGGTGAGGCCGTGCGCGGCCGGTTCGTCGGTGGCCGAGTCCGCCCACGGGGTGTTGTCGTTGTGGGTGAGCGTCATGTAGCGGACGCCCAGCGCGTACAGCGCCCGAAGCGTCGCCAGGGAGCAGGCGATCGAGTGCCCGCCCTCCGCGCCCAGCAGCGAGGCGATGCGTCCCTCCGCCCGGGCCGCCTCCACGTCGTCGGCCGTGAGGGCGAGCCGCAGTTGATCGGGGTAATGCTCCACCAGCGCCCGTACACAGTCGATCTGCTCCAGCGTGGCGCTGACGGCCGCGTCGCCCGCCAGGTCCGACGGCACGTACACCGACCAGAACTGCGCCCCCACCCCGCCCGCGCGCATCCGGGGCAGGTCGGTGTGCAGGAAGGCCGACTGGTCGACTGCGACGTCACGGCGGTCCAGGTCGTACGCGACCTGCTCGCGCAGCGCCCAGGGAAGGTCGTTGTGACCGTCCACCACGGGGTGTTCGGCCAGCAGCGCGCGAGCGCGTTCCACCATGGCCGGATCGGCGACATAAGTCATTGCTGTCCTGCGCCCTCACTGTGCTCGGGTGATCGTTTACTCCTGCTCCAAGCCTAAGCGGGAGACCGGCCGGGAGGTGGACGCGGTGGGACCATCCGGCGTCTCCGCTGCTCTCGGGCGACATCCACCACCGGTCGCGGCTTAAGAGCAAACAAACGTTAGTGGTGATCTTGTAAAAAATGATCTTGGTTGCGAGACTTGCGGCGTCGGAGGGGGGCGGCTTCCGAACGAAAGGTGTTGGAGATGCGCATCCGCAAGCTCACGGCGAGGGCAGCGGTCCTGGCGACCGGCCTGGTGGCGCTCGCACCGGTGACCGCGAACGCCGCGACGCCGAACAGCGGGCAGACGATCAGGCCGATGACCATCAACGTCGCCAAGGACGGCCACGTCGAGCTGATCGTGCACCGCAAGGGCCGGTATGTCTACGCCGCGACCGTTCAGGTGCTGGGCCCTCTGATGGGCACGGTCAAGCTGGAGTACACCACGTCGAGGGGCGGCACCAAGACCCACAACCGGCTCTGTGACCAGGGCGGTGCCACCATCTGTGCCTGGCAGTTCCAGGTGAAGAAGACCTACAAGAAGGGCACCGTCCTCGCGGGCGGCGCCAAGTGGAACGGCAAGTGGATCGGCATCCCCGAGTACATCCTGAAGTGAACTCTCGGGCGGCTCCGCGGAGCCGCTGCGGGGCGGCGTCCAGCGGACTGAGATCCCGGCTCATGCGCACGTACCCGTAATCCGCGTCCTCCTTTTCGACACCCGCGCCCGACGGCCCGTCGGCTCAGCATGCCCCCGGCCGTCGGGCGCGAGCATTTGCGGCAGACCGCCACCCGGTGCCGGTGATCTGCGGCGCGAGATTCCTTTTGGGGCCATCCAGGGGTGCTTCGAGGGAAATGCGGCTTTATTTCGGCCGCATTCGTGTATCGACTTCACCGTTATTTTTGCGTTTCCTGAACGGTCGTCGCTGGCGAATTCAATGGAATGCGCGGTAGCTTTCGATCGGCCTATCCGGGTGAGGCGATGCGCGGTGGAATGTTTTATCGCCGTGCGTGGCACCCTGCCCTGAAGGCGGCTCATATCCGGCTACATCCATCGCGAGACGACATGAAATCGCCGCACGGTGGGAAATGGGGACGAGAATGAAGATCCGCGTTGCCGTGGGCGTGGTGGCCCTGTTGTGCTGCGGGACGATCGGATTCGCGCGAGGCGGCGACGCCGCGACGACGGATGGGCACGACGCCCCCTCGACGGTCGCCGCACCGCCCGACGCCCGGCGTGCGGACGGGCACGTCCGTCTCGCCGACGCCCTGCGGGCGCGGTCCGGGGGCACGGAGCGCGCTCAGCAGCCCACCTATCTCGGCCGGTTCCGGATTCACAGTTCCTTCAACAACCGGTGCCTCGACGCGGACCTGGGCACCATCAACGGAAACGGCACCAAGGTTCAGCTGTGGGACTGCATCGCCGCCAACAGGAACCAGTGGTGGTACGCATGGGGTTATGGCACCTATATCCGGTTCCAGAATGTCTACAGCGGGCGTTTCCTGGACGCCGATCTCGGCACGATCAACGCGAACGGCACCAAGGTTCAGCTGTGGGACTTCATCAGCGGCAACAAGAACCAGTGGTGGCCGGTCATCAACTACGGCTCCTACTCGCGGATCGTCAGTTCATTCAGCAACCGGTACCTCGACGCGGATCTCGGCACGATCAACGCGAACGGCACCAAGGTTCAGCTGTGGGACTTCGTCAGCGGCAACCGGAACCAGTGGTGGTGGTTCGAGGGCTTCTAGCCGCCGCCTCGCGGTAGCGCCGTGAGCGCTCCGTCACCGGCCGGCCGAGTGGCCAAGAGGCCGGCCGGTGACGGGCGCATCGGCGAGGAGCCCCGCTCAGTGCCCCGCGTGGGTGTCGGCGGCGGCGCGGAGCAGATCCACGAACGCGGACAGCGCGGGCCGATCGGCGAGCGGCTCCTTCACCACGACGAAGATGGACCGGACCGGCGTGGGCCGGATGATCGGAACGCACGCCACCGCGCTGGCGGGCAGCAGCCCGAGCGCGAGCCGTGGCACCACGGTCACGCCGAGGCCGGTCGCGACGAAGGCCGCCGCGGCCACGTAGTCGTGGGCCTCCACCACGAAGTCGGGCGTAAAGCCGGCCGCACCACACGCCTCGATGACCGTCTCCCGGCAGAGCGTGGTCGGCCACTCGTTGTCGATCCACTGCTCGCCGCTCAGCGCGCCCAGCTCGACGGTCTCCTCGGTGGCGAGCGGGTGGCCGGGCGGCAGGACCGCCACGAACGGATCGTCCAGCAGGTGGACGGCCCGCAACCCCGCGGGCACCTGGACCGTGTCGTCCATCACCATGATCTCGGCGTCACCCGCCTCACCGGTCAGGCCCTTGCCCAGCCGGAGCTCCAGGCGCACATCGGGAAAGCGTCCGTCGAACTCGGCGACGATGGGCGGGATGAGCACGGCCCCGGCGGTGGCGAAGTAACGCACGATCAGCCGCCGCGACTTGCCCACCCGCAGGTCGGACAGGGCGGTCTCCGCCTCGGCGATCTGCCGCTGGATCCGCCGGGCGTGCGAGGCGAGGAGCCGACCCTCCTCGGTAGGGCGGACGCCCCTGCCGTGACGCTCCAGCAGCAGAGCGCCGGTCTCGCGCTGCAGCGCCGCGATGTGCTGGCTGATCGCCGAGGGCGTGTAGCCGAGGTGGGTGGCGGCCGCCTGGATGGAGCCGGTCTCCACGACGGAACGGAGTACCACGAGGCGGTGAACGTCGAGCATGAGCGCACAATGTAGTGCCACTTAAGCGTCCGTCAGAAATCATCGCTTGTGCTGTCGTTTCGGGAGCGCCCAGAATCCACCGCATGAGCAGCGAGAAGATCCTTCGTCTGGGTGTCATCGGCCTGGGCGCGATGGGGTCCGAGATGCTGGACGTGGCGGCGCGCCACCCGGAGTTCGACGTCGTGATGGCCGCCGACCCCAGCGCGCCGGCGCTCGACCGGGCCCGGGCGGCGCACCCGGCCGTCACCTACGTCGCAGAGCCGGAGCGGCTGCTCGACGACGAGGGGCTCGACGCCGTCTACATCGCCTCGCCGCCCGCCACACACGCCGCCTTCGCCGTACGAGCCATGAAGACGGGCAAGGCGGTATTCGCCGAGAAGCCGCTCGCGATCGACCTGGCCGAGGGCGAGGAGATGGTGGCGGTGGCGGCGGAGACCGGTGCGGTGAACGCGCTGAACTTCGTGCTGTCCGACCGGAGCGCCGCGCTGGCGGTCGCCCGGGCCGTCCGGAACGGTGGGGCCGGGACGGTGCTCGGCGTGGAGATGCGGTTCGGATTCCCCGAGTGGCCGCGGTCGTTCCAACGGGACGCTCACTGGGTGGCGGGGCGTGCCCAGGGCGGGTTCCTTCGCGAGGTCGCCTCCCACTACCTGTTCCTCACCGACCGGCTGCTCGGCGCGCTCTCACCCGTGCACACGCGGGTGGCGTACGGCCCGGCCGGCGAGGACACCGCCACGGGCCTGTTCCTCGCGGGCGACGTGCCGGTGCGGTTGTCCGGACAGGTCGCCGCCGGCCCGGAGACCTACGAGTGGACGCTTTACGGGAGCGACCGGTCGTATCGCATCACCGACTGGGCGGAACTGTGGGTCGGTGAGTCGTCCGGCTGGACATGCGTGGAGCCGGACGGGCCGCGCGGCAGTGAGGAGACCCGCCTGAGCGAGTTCGCGCGGGCCGTCCGGGGAGCCGAGCACACTCTGGCCGACTTCGCCGCCGGCCTGCGGGTTCAGCGCATCGTCGAGCACTTCCACAGCGCACCGCACGCGCCGCTCGCATGACCACGGCGTGGTCGGCGCGATCGACGGTGTCGTGCGCATCCGGAGCGCTACTGCGTGACACCGTAGCCGTGCGCTCTCGTGCCCACGCCGGTGGCGTCACACCCTCAAGCAGCGGCGGTGGTCGCCGCAGGCGGGCGCACCATGAAGACGTCGATCGGGTCCTGGGCCTCCACGACGAATCCGTGTCGCTCGTAGAGCCGACGGGCGGCACTGCCCTGCAAGACGTTCAAGGCCACGGTCATGCCCTGCGCGTCCGTCCGCTCCAGCACCGCACGCAGGACGGCGGATCCCAGCCCTCGCCCCTGATGGCGCGGAGCGAGATAGAAGTGCTCCAGCCACTGCCTGCCGTCGGCGGGACGGACCGTGACGCATCCCGCGAGTTCGCGGTCGATCATGATGATCGACGTGTACTGCGGGGAGAAGGAGTCCCGCAGCCGCTGCCGTACCCGGTGCTCGTCGTAGCGCCCAAGGCGTTCCAGATCCGCACGCATGACCGTGGCCCGCAACTCCGCGATCACCTCGACGTCCGCCGCGACCGCGGAACGCAGCGCCCACCCGGCCGTACGCGCCGACGTGCTCCCAGGCACGGCTTCCTCGGATTGCCCACCGTTCCCCATCACGCCGGCTCACCTTCCCAGTCGGCCCTGGTCAGCGCGTACTCGACCACGCCATGCTCGAAGCCCTCGATCGCGTCCAACTCGTCGCGGTGGAAGGTGCGTACGAGGGTCAGGCCGGCCTTCTCCATCACGCGCCGGGAGCCGAGATTGACCGTCATCGTCTCTGCGACCACCCGCTCCACCCCCAACTCGGTGAAACCCTTGCGGATCAGTGCGCGCGACCCCTCGGTGGCGTAACCCTTGCCCCAGGCGGACCTGCGCAGCCGATAGCCGAGCTCGATCTCGCCGTCACGTGGTTCGCTCACGTTCGGCCGGAAGTGGAACCAGCCCAGAAACCGCTCGGTGGCCTTCTCCTGCGCCACCCAGAACCCGAAACCTTCGAACCGCTCGTAGTAGTCGAGAAACCGCGGGATCCGGTCACGGATCTCCTCGCGAGGAGTCGGCCTGCCACCGGTGAGGAAGCGCATGACCTCAGGGTCACTGTCGAGCTCGACCAGATTGTCCTCGTCGCCCTCGGTGAAACGGCGCAGCGTCAAGCGGCTGGTCTCCAGGAAGATCGACATTTCTCGATTATCGCGTGTCCGAGACCGCGTGCTCGCACCGCGGTCGCGACCGCCATCGTCCGGTCAGCGCTGGGCGACGTCTCGGAACACGACCCAGCGCATGACGCTGTACATATAGACCGCCTCGCACAGGCCCGCGATGATCCGGGCCAGATGGTACTCCAGGCCCAGCCAGGCGAGGCCGGCGCCGACGCCGAAAATGAACGCGACGTAGTTGATTCCGATGGCCACCAGATACAAGACGACCTGCGGCCCGGCCGGGGCGTGCGAACGGAAATTGAGGCGGCGGTTCAACAGGAAGCTCAGCCCGAACGCCAGCAGATAGGCCGAGGTGATGGCCAGCGGCAACGGCCAGCCGAAGGCACTACGGAACACCGTCAGCAGTCCGAGGTCGATCGTGAACGTCAGCCCGTTGATGAGCGCATAACCCAGGAAGCTGGCCGCGACGACGCGGGACAGGCCGAAGGGCAACCTACGCACGACGACGACCATGAACGCCTGGAAGCGCCCCTGGCCCGCACCGGTGACGGCGTGACCGGCAGCCTTGGACCGCTGGTCCTGGGCGGCGGAGACGGCCGTGTCATCGCGAAGGCTCACCAACAGAACTCCCTGAACGTAGTGGCTCTAGACACGCTAGAGGCCTCCGGTCAGCCGCACCTCAACTCCAAGAACGATTTGGGGTCCGCCGCAGGACGTAGGCCACCGCAGACCTTTGGGACGGCGGTCAGCCGATCGGCATGGTGACGGCGATGGGCCAGGCCAGCAGGACGCCGCCGACGATGGCGGTCAGCCATACCGGTGCCCGGAGTGCGCGCAGGGCGGCGGCCTGGACGCCCTGCCAGACCAGCAACGCGGCGAGGAGCGGCGCCACCAGCAGGACGAGCGCCGGGGCGATGCCCAGGAGGCCGGCCACGCCCAGGCCGGCCAGCGCGCCGGCGGCGGTCCAGGCGTGGATCATCGTCGCGGCGAGCCGGTCGTACCCGGCGCACAGCGCCTCGACTCCGCCGAAGGTCGCGGCGGCGCACGCGGCGACCGCGATGAGGGCCCAGGGCCGCGGGCCGACGGGGACGGCGTGCGCCCAGCCCAGCTGCGCCGGGACGGCGAAGGACACCACCGTCAGCAGGACCAGGGCGACGGCCGCCCCGGCGGTCACCGGCCACGCGCGCCCGCCGCCGCTTCCCACGCCGCCGCTTCCCACGCCGCCGCTTCCCACGCCGCCGCTTCCCACGCCGCCGCTTCCCACGCCGCCGTTTCCGGCGTCGGCACGTCTGGCGAACAGTGCGACGGCCAGTGTCACGACGCCGATGACGCCGAAGAACCCGGCGAGCGGACCGGCCACGGCGAGCGGCAGCAGGTGCCGGGGGATCACCGCCATCGCCGCCACGGCCGTCAGGACGGCGCCCGCCGGGACACCGAGCGCGAGGGGGAGCGGGAGCCGGCGGCGGTCGCGGCCCGGCCCTGCGGGCCGCCTCAGGAGAACGGAGGCGATCGCGCCGAAGCTCAGTACGGCCGCCAGATGCAGCAGCATCGCCGATCCGGCGCGCTGCACGGGCCGGATGCCCACCCCGTGGCCGCCGGTGGCGGAGTGGCCGAAGGACGCGTCGAACCAGTCCGCGACCTCACGGTGGGTGCGCGGGCTGAAGAGCACACTGACGTGTTCGACACCGCCGACGAGCACCGCACGGCGGGCGGTCCCGGCTCGCGGATCGCCGTACGTCGCTCCGGCGCGCCCCTGCGGAAAGGCGGCCCGCAGCATGTCGACGGCGCCCTCGCGGTATCCCGGGAACTCCAGGCCGCCGGCGAGCAGGAGCAGGTCCCGGGGGCGCGACGCGGAGCCGGTCGGCGACATCAGCCCCTGGGAGACGGCCACGGTGGCGCGGATGTCCGGATGCGCGGTGGCATACCGCAGGACCGCGGCGGCGCCCATCGAGTGACCGAGGAGGCCGATCCGCGCACCGTCCACCCAGGGCATGGCCCGCAGATGCCCGACGGCGACGTCCAGGTCGCGGGCGAGCCGCGCGTCGGCGGCCGGGCCGTCTCCGGCGTCGGGCAGCCGTTCGGTGTTCGCGCCACCGCCGGCGAGGTCGACCAGCTCCACCGCGTATCCGCGGTGTGTGAGGGTGTCCGCGAGGCCCCGCATGAGCTGCTTGCTCGCGGCGAGACCGTGCGCGACCACCACACCGGGGAGCCGGCCCGTCGTTCCCGTGGGCCGGACGACCTCGACCGGCACTCCGGCCACCACGGCGGAGCTCCGCTCGATGCCCCGGTCCGCCGTGGCCAGGCCCACGACCCCGACCGCCGCGGACACCAGGGAGATCAGCAAGGCCACGACGCGGAGCGGCGTGAGAACCGGTCGGTCCGCTCGCGCGCGGTCCGCTTCGGCCGCCTGCCGACGCGGCCCCACGTCTTCCTTGATCTCCAAAGTCCGTCCTCTGCCGATCGAGCGCCCCCCGCTGCCCGGGCACCTGGAGGAACAGTTGCCCATGATCCGGCTCGTCGGAGGACGCGGAACCTATATTCGTCGCTTTATGACGCCTCGGTCGGGTCGGGAGGTTCGAGGCTGCCGGAGCCAGGTAGCCGGTGAGCAACGAGCGTGAAGAGCGCGCGCCGGCTTCACACGCTCTTGCCGGTGAGTGGATACGCCATGATGGTCCGGTGATATCGCCTGGCGTGTCGACGACCGACTACCACACCGCTGGGGAACCGTTCCGAATCGTGGCGGACCCGCCGGTGGCGCTGCCCGGGGTCACCGTCGCGGACCGGCGGATGCGCGCGCTGAACAGCCCGGACGCCCAAGGGCTACGGGAACTGCTGTGCTTCGAGCCGCGCGGGCACGCCGACATGTACGGCGGATTCCTGGTACCTCCGGACGACGAGGGCGCCGACCTGGGCGTGCTGTTCTGGCACAAGGACGGCTTCTCCACCGCCTGCGGGCACGGCACCATCGCCCTCGGCGTCTGGGCGGTGGACACCGGGCTGGTGCAGGCTCCGCGGGACGGCACCGTCGACGTCGTCATCGACGTCCCGTCGGGGCGGGTCACCGCGCGCGTGCACCGCGACAGCGGGCGCACCGTGGCCGTCGACTTCATCAACGTGCCCAGCTACGTGCTCGCCCGCGACATCACGCTGAGCACATCCCGCGGCGACGTCGCCGTCACCGTCAGCTACGGCGGGGCCATCTACGCCGGCATCGACGCCACCAGCGTCGGCCTGGCCGTGAGTCCGTCGCACTACCGAGACCTCATCACCATCGGCCGCGAGGTCAAATCGATGCTGGACGACAGCGAGCACGCCGTACATCCCAGCGATCCCCGGCTCGGCGGGATCTACGGCACGATCCTGTACGAGGACTTCGGTACCGTCGACGGCCAGGTGCACCAGCGCAACGTGACGGTCTTCGCCGACGGTGAGGTCGACCGCTCACCCTGCGGATCCGGCACCTGCGCCCGGCTGGCCGTCCTCGCCGAGCAGGGCCGCGTGGCGCCGGCGGGTCCGACCCTGCGCCACGAGTCGATCGTCGGGTCCCTGTTCACCGGCACCGTCGTGGCCACCACCACTGCCGCCGGCCGCCCGGCCGTCGTCCCGCAGGTCACCGGCATGGCCTACCGGACCGGTGAGCACACGTTCGTCGTCGACTCCGCCGACCCGCTGCTCCCCGGGTTCGTGCTCCGGTGAACGCCCCGCTGGTCCTCGACGCCGACGCGGTGCGCGCCGCCTGCGGCCCCGTCGACGCCGTCGAGGCGATCACCGCTGCCCTCGTCTCCGGACTCGACCCCGCCGCCGACCTGCCCCGCCACGCCGTTCCCCTGGGCGCGGGCCAGTTCCTGCTCATGCCGTCGGAGAGTTCTCGCTCGGGGGCACACGTGGGGATCAAGGTGGCGACCGTGGCGCCCGGCAATCCCGCCCGAGGCCTTCCGCGCATCCAGGCGTCCTACCTGCTCTTCGACGCGGACTCCCTCAACCTGGTCGCGGTGCTCGACGGCACGGCGCTGACCGCGCTGCGCACGCCCGCGGTGTCCGTGGCGGCCGTTCGACCGCGGTTGCTGGCCGCATCCGGCCCCCTGCGACTGGCGGTATTCGGCGCCGGACCCCAGGCGCACGGGCACGTCGCGACCCTGGCCGCAGCACTGACACCGCACAGGTCGCTCGAGACCGTGACTCACATCGTCCGAGACACCCGGGCCAAGCCCGCCGACGGCGCGGACGTCGTCGCCCTGAACAGCCCGCAGGCAGACGACGTGCTACGCGCAGCGGACGTCATAGTATGCGCCACCTCGGCCCGGACCCCCCTGTTCGACGCCGATCTGGTCCTCGACACCGCCGTCGTCATCGCCGTCGGCTCCCACGAACCGGACGCCCGGGAGGTCCCCGCCGCGCTGTGTGCCCGCGCCACGGTCGTCGTCGAAGACATCGCCACCGCACTCCGTGAGGCCGGCGACGTCTGCCTGGCGCTTCACGAAGGCGCCCTGCAAACGCAAGAACTCGTGCCGATGCGCGACGTCGTCACCGGGCACACCAGCCCCGCGTCCGACCGTCCGCTGCTGTTCAAGAGCGTCGGCATGTCCTGGCAGGACCTCGTCACCGCCGAGGCCGTCCTGGCCAGAGCCGGCTGACCCTGCCGCTCGGACATCGCGACAGGTAGGTCAGGGGATGTCGATCCGGACCAGATAGCCGACGAACGCCAGCTCATCGCGTGCCGGCGTCCAGCCGTCGGCCGAAGTCACCGCGCTGATTGCGGCCGAGCCCGCCACGGGATAAAGCGTCCGTGACTCCCCTCCCGGCCGTGGCGCATACCGGCAGTGCACCGCGGTAATCCGGCTGACTTTTGCCCGCGTGACCGGGGTCTCCTCCGACAGGCCGCCATGGTGCTCTTCCGCGGCGTCCACCGTGCCCGCGACACCGCTGCCGAGGACCGATGCCAGCCACCCTGATTCCACTTCGCGAAGTGTCCAGGACACCTCCGAACCGACCGTGAACGGTTCACCGCAGCACTGCATCTGCCAGCTATCGACCCAAACGGTCATCTCCACGGAACGAGTCTGCCCGACCGCGCTCAGCTTCTCGACCCGGTATCCGCTCATGCCGCTGGGGTCCGACAGTCCCTGCGGCCTGTGGTGCGCGTGCCAAGCGCTACGCATCGCCGACGACGGGCACCGGTCGAACGCATCCGGGAGCCGTGACCGGAGACGAGGCGGTTGATCGACGGCCGAGCGCCTTCCCACCACCCGTGTGAGGAGATCAGGTGAGTCCGGCCTTCGTCTCGTCGAGACGGTAGTGGAGACGTAGGACGGCCAGGGACCACAAGGTCAGGGTGTGGTCGGTGCGCAGGATGCCTTCGGTGTCGACGAAGACGTGGAACCTCTCGTGCACGGGGATACGCCGGGCCCGGATGGGAGAGACGTCTCCTCGGTCGACGACCAGGTAGGCGCCGTCGTCGCCCCAGCGGCCGGCGGGCGAGATCAGGGTCAGGCCGCCGCCCGCCGTGACCTCGGGGCGCAAGAGCACGACCAGTCGTCCGTTGGGCAGCGGGAACACCACCCGGACGCTGGGCCGCCGCCGGCCGGGCAGGGCGACGTGCTGGTACCAGCCGCTGAACACCGTCGCGCCGTTCGCCCGGAGCCGTCGTCGCCAGGAGGTGCCGATCAGCCGCCCGTCGGCACCGACCACGGGTGTGAGCTCGCTGCTCATCCCGTGGGCAACGTCCAGCGGCCGCAGCGGCAGGCTCAGCTGCTGGAGCCGACGGGCGAACAGCGCCGAGATCAGCCAGCCGAACGGCCACGCGAGAGGCGACCACTGCGACCAGAGTTCGAGCCGCCAGCGGGCGGTGTGCTCGTAGAAGTTCCGTACCTCGGGGAGGAGCTCACCGGAGTCGAAGCCGGGCCCGTCCAGCGACGTCACCGACCGCAGGAGTCCCGCGTCGTGCTCGCCGTTCAGCATTCGGCCGTCGTGCCGCACGGCCTCCCGCGTGAGCCAGGAGTCGCCGACCTGATCGCGGCCACCGCGAGGGCCGTCGAGCCAGGGCTCGGCTCGGAGGTCGACCCGCCGCCCGGTCGAGCGCACCCACTGCTGTGTCCACCGGTCGACCAACCGTCCCGCTGTATCCGTCACAGGCCGAGGTTACGTACGACGGACGATCTCTGGCGATCAGCGGCCACTTTCGGCAATGAGCGCTTCAGGTCACCTGCCAGACGTGGAGGAGGTGGTCATGGCTGGTCAGCACCTGGTGCCAGGTGGACGGGATGCCAGGGAACGCGATCCGCGCGGCGTCGCCGCAGCGGGGACAGGCGTCGCTGCCGACGCTGTACGCGACCACGTAGTCGCCGGCGGCGGGCTGCCCGGCATTGGTCAGCGGCCGGAGACGGCCGCGCCACACCCGGTGGCCGGTGGGGCTGACGAAGTAGATCGGGATGATCCGGTACAGCTTCGTGTCCGTCCACACCGTCCGGGCGCCCGAGCGGGTCAGCCAGGAGCGGAACTCCGGCAGCGCGTCCGACGACACGCGCGGTGAGCCCGCCCAGCCGGATTTGCCCGGGAGCCCGAGGACGGACAGCCCGGTCACGGCCAGCCCGACGCAGCCCACGACCACCACGGGCGCGGCCGACCGGACGCGCTCCGGCAGCCGGACCGCGCGGGCGAGCAGCCACAGCACCGCGACGCCGCCGAGGACGAAGGCTGGGAACAGGGGATACCAGTACCGCAGGAGTTGCAGGCGCAGCTTCGGATGCGCCGGGTTCAGCACGCCGCCGAGCAGGGTGAGCGGCACCCACAGCATCGCGACCCACAGCGCGAACACCCCGGCCCGCCGCACGTTTCGCCCGCCGCCGACCGACTCTCCCTCGTCGGAAGAGTCCCCGCGGCGCGTCCACACCCGTACGAGCCGGACGGCGCAGAGCGCGCCGGCGCCGAGCGTCAGGGCGAGGAGCAGGAGGAGACCCGGCCCTTCGGGGAGCATGGCGAGCTGCTGCGGCAGCCGCCACAGGTAGACCCACAGTGGCAGGTTGTGAAAGGTCTTGGCGACCTCCGGGCGGGACGGCAGGTCGCCGAGGCCGGAGCCGGCGTGCAGGCGGGCCAGCGGGTCGTGGTACAACCACGCGTTGAACACCGTCTCGCCCACGCCGGTCAGCGCCACCGGGACGAACGCCCACAACGTGTCCCACCGGCCGATCCGCCGCCACAGCAGGACGGGGACCAGCGGCCAGGCGAAGACGATGAACTCGCGGACGAGGTAGCTCCACCCCATCAGCACGCCGATCGCGACGAGCCAGATCCGTCGGTGCGCGAGCAGGCTCCGGCGGACCGCGACGGCCAGGGCGACGGCGGCGGTGAACAGGGCGGTCGCGGGCAGGTCCGGCAGCAGCTCGGTGCCGGCCACGACCACGATGCCGATACAGGCCAGGACCACCGCCGACACCGCGCCGACGAGGCGGTTGAACAGCATGCGGCCGATCGCGTACACGGACGCGAACAGCAGCAGGGCCGCCGCGACCGGGAAGGCGTGGTAGGTCACCTCGGAGTACCCGAAGAAGCGCATCACCACGGCGGTAGGCGCGGTCAGCCCGATCCGCAGGTACTGGTGGTTGAAGATCGGGTCCGCGGGCCGCGACGGGAACGACCGGGCGGCGTCCATGTAGCGGCTGTGGTCGACCGGCTGCGGCACCGACAGGTTCCACAGCAGCAGTACGGCGTAAACCACCAGCAGCGCGGCGGGCAGCAGGAACTCGTCGCGGCGTCGGCGCGGGGCCGCCGCCGCGACGGCCGGTTGGGAGGCGGTGTCCAGCATCAGAAGATGACGTGCTCCTCGGCGGGTCCGTGGAACGCGACGCGGCCGTGCCGCATCAGTTCCTCGTCGCTGACCTTCCAGGTGTGCGCCTCGCGGTCGCCGCGCACGGAGACGAAGTTGAACCGGTCGGCGGAGTAGATCCCGACGCCCTCGGCCTGCGCGCGGCGCAGCAGGTCGCTGTCGACGGCGCGGGGCAGGTCGGAGAACCGCAGCTTCCGCATCGCGTCGCCGTCGGCGAGGATCGTGCCGCCCTGGATCAGCTCCGCCTCGGTGTGCTCCAGATGCGGGAAGCGCAGCAGGGTCACGCCGTGGGTGCGCATCTCGCAGTAGTGCGCGCCCTTCCCGATCAGCCCGGCCGTCGTGTGGTCGAAGGCGTACGCCAGGTCGCTCAGGTAGTGCGGGCCGTACAGGTTGTCGTCGTCCATCTTGGCGAGGTAGGCGCCGTCGGCCGCGTCGATGCCGAGGTTGAGCACGGCGCCGAGCGTCAGCCCCGCGTCGGCGGACAGGACCACGACGTTCTCCAGCCCGGCGGCGCGCGCCTTGGCCTCGGCCCGGTCGGAGGAGAAGCCGTGCGTGACGAGCACGAGCTGCAGCGGCCGGTGGACCTGGCAGGCGACCTGCTCGATGGCGTGGTCGATCTGCTCGGGCCGGTTGGTCGGCAGGATCACCGAGATCGAGCGCTCCCGGCTGGGCACGGAAACGCCCGCCGCCGACAGGACCGAGTCGACCCGGTGCCCGTACAGGTGCTTGGCGAACACCTCGCGCATGGCCAGGTGCCCGATCTGGTCCCGCAGGTCCGCGCTCTTCATCAGCTCGACGAGCGCCTCGGTCGTCTGCTCCGGAGTCGTGGAGAGTCGCACGAGGTCGCCGAAGACCTCCTCCAGAGCCCGGGAGTGCCCGGAGACCACCGGCGTGCCGCAGGCCGACAGCTCGAACACGCGGCGCGCGCACATCGTCGGCGACTTCGTGACCGAGTTGACGTTCAGGAAGATCTTGTACGCCTTGTACGCGGCGAGCATCCGCTCGTACGGCAGCGAGCCGACGATGTGGTCGGCGTACTCCGGCGGGAACTGGAAGTCCGGGTCGTCGGAGATGCGGCTGTAGATGTGCAGGTCGAACTCACGGGCCGGGGCGAGGATCGTGTCCATCTGCGCGGCCCGCTCGGGGTACTTCTTGGAGTGGTACGTCCCGGCGAACGCCACCTCGTACTTCCGCCCGCCCGGCACGGCGACCGGGTTGTGGATGCGCGGCTGCGCGCCGAACGGCAGCAACGCGACCCGGTCGTGGCCCAGCGCCTCGACGTAACGCGGAATGCAGTCGGCGTCGACGGTGAAGACCCGGTCGAACAGCTTGGCCGTCTCGATGAACCGGTCGAAGTTCGGCGGGTCCTCCTTGTTCCAGAAGACCGTCGGGATGCCCTGGGCGCGGCACCAGGCGACGAGGTCGCGCACGGGCTGCTTCGGCGCGCCGGCCGCGCTCATCATCGTCGCCCACCGGCCGTCGTTGCCGTGCCAGGCGGACTCGACGAACAGCAGCGCCGGCTTCTCGCGTTCGAGGACCTCACGCCAGTCGTCCGGGCCGAACTTGATCTGCTGCCACTCGTACCGGAACGCCATCGCGCTGAACACGTCGAGGATCACCGCGACCTTCAGGTCGCGCGCGACCGGCCCGTCCGGGACGACGACTTCCGGGATGGCGATCGCGGAGTAGTGCCCGCTCTGGTCGGGCGAGCCGGTCGTCGTGACCGGCTTCGGCTCGGTCAGGCGCGGCGGCGCCTTCAGCGCGCTCGCCACGTTCTTCGGCAGCTTGAGCGCCTCGGCGGGGCGCTTGGCGCTCCACAGCGCCTCGCCGAGCCGCCACCACTTGCGGCTCTTGGCCGACTTCAGCTGCCAGGTGACGTACTCGGTGCGGTACGCCTGGTGGGCCAGCCGCGCCTCGAGGTTCTTCATCCGGGCGTTGACCTGCTCATAGCGGGCGATCGCGACGTCGTAGCGACGCATCCGCTCCTTCTCGTCGTGCATCGACTCCTGGATCGCGATGAAGGCGCGCTCCATCATCGGCTGGGAGTCGAGGATGAGCCGGTCCGGGTCGGCCATCGCCCCCGGCCGTGCCCGCACCCGCAGGTACTTGTCGACGATGTCGAGGCTCTCGATCGAGACGTGCGGGGCGAGCAGCCGCACCACGGAGTCCACGTAGAAGGTGGCGTAGTGGTCGTGGTGTTTGCTGAGGCCGAACGGCGTCGTCAGGGCGAGCAGCCCGTCCGGGCGCAGCACCCGCGCGGCCTCCTTCAGCAGCGGGGAGGCGTCCGGGGAGTGCTCGATGATCTCGCCCATGATGACCGTGTCGAACGAGTCGTCGGGCACGTCCAGGGCGGACGCGTCCGCGAGCCGATAGGTCAGGCGCTCCCGTACGTCCTCCGGCTCGGCTTCGCGCTCTTTGTTCGCGTACTCGACACGGTCGGCCTGGATGTCCACGCCCAGGGCTGTCAGCCCACGCCGTGCGCACAGGAGCGAGGCGATGCCCTGCGAGCACCCGATATCGAGCACCTCTCCGGTGGCTTGGTCGACGAGCCAGTGGATACGATCACGAGCGACCCGCTGCGTGCTTTCGGCCCAGATCTCGCCTTTGTAGACCTCGGAGATGCGATCGGAGTTAGCCATTGAGCCTCTTGTCGTTGGGAGTGGCGCAGAGACGATAGCCGCATCCGGCGAACGGACGGTGTCGAGCAGACGACGCCGGGGTAATCGACGGAGAATTAAGGTGGTCACCGTGGCAGACATGGGCTCCCCGCGGTAGATGGCATCTCCGCATCCGCCGGATAGGGTCCTGGGGTGGGTCCGTGACGTAGTGGGCGGCAGGATCACCTCGATCCGCTCGATGGGCGCAGGCTCGACGACCCTGCACGCGATCGACGCCGGGATCGATCCGGTACGCCGCCTGGTGGTCCGCCGGTTCCACGACCTGGCGCGGCTGCGGACCGACCCCTGGTACGTCCCGGCCAACGAGGCCGCCGTCCTCGAACTCCTCGACGACACCGAGGTCCCCGCCCCGCGCCTGCTCGCCGCCGACCCGTACGGCCGTATCTGCGACGTCCCCGCGCTGCTGGTGACGCGCGTGGCGGGCCGCCCGGCGGCCACGCCGTGGGACATGGACGCCTACCTGGCCGCCATGGCCCAGGCCCTCGCGCGGGTCCACGAGGTGCCGCCCGAGCCGGACCTGCGGTCCTACGCGCCGTATCACGATCCCGCCGTGTACGGAGAGCGGCGCCCGCCCGCCTGGTCGGGCAGCCCCGAGCTGTGGCAACGGGTCTTCGAGGTGATCTCCGGCCCCGCCCCCGAGACTCCCACCGGGTTCATCCACCGCGACTTCCATCCGGGGCAGACTCTGTGGTCCGGGGACCGGCTCACCGGCATCGTCGACTGGACCACCGGATGCCGGGGCCCGTACGGCGTCGACCTGGCCCGGATGCGGATCAACCTGGCCATCGAGTACGGCGTCGACGTCGCCGAACGTTTCCTGGCCATCTACCAGGCGACGGTCGGCCACGACGGCCGCCACCCCTACTGGGACCTCCTGGACGCCGCCGACATGATCCTCGACATGCCCGTCCCGGAGACGCAGGCCGTCGCCGACGGCTACTCCCGCTTCGAGCACTGGACGGCGATCGCCCTGGCGAGCCTGTGAACCGCCCGCCTGCGGATCTCGCGTCTTGGGTGCGCCCGGGGTGGATCTCCGGAGGACGGCACGGAGGCCCAGGTGGCCGCCTGAGTCCGGCTCCGGGGTCTTGACGAGGAGTGCTTGCTTTTCCTAGCCTTAAGGTAAGGAAAGCTTCTTAACTAATGCTCGTCGGGGTCCCCGGTCTCCTGTGCCGGGAGCGGGCGTGACCGGCCGCGGCCCGTCCGGCCGCCGATTCCCACCGGAGGTCGAGCTTGACATCCGCTCCCACCGTGCCGTCGCGTGCGCCGCGCCGGCCCCGGCTCCCCAGGGTCCTGACGGCCTCGGCGGCGACCGCGGCCCTCGCCGCCGTGCCGGGCGCTCCCGCCGTCGCCGCCGTACCGCTCCCGACGGCAGGTCACGCCGTCGCCGCCCCACAGGTCGTCCCGGCGCCTGCGTCCCTTCGCGCGCTCTCCGGGGTGTCGTTCTCGCTCACCCGGCGCACGCGGATCCTCGTACGGCCCGGGGCGGACCGCGCCGGGACGTACCTCGCCGGGATCCTGCGCCGCTCCACCGGCTACCCGGTGCCGATCTCGCGTACCGGCGGGGCCACGGGCGCCATCGCGCTGTCCCTCACCGGCGGGGGCGGCGGCGAGGCCTACCGCCTGAGCGTGCGGCGCGACTCGGTGTGGCTGTCCTCCGGGACGCCGGCCGGGCTGTTCCGCGGCGTTCAGACGCTCCGCCAGTTGCTGCCGCCCGCGATCGAGTCCGCCACCGTACGGCCGGGGCCGTGGAGCGCGCCCGGCGTCGAGATCGAGGACGCCCCGCGCTTCGCCTGGCGCGGCACGATGCTCGACGTGGCACGCCACTTCTTCACCGTGCGCCAGGTCGAGCGCTACATCGACACGGCCGCGCTCTACAAGGTCAACATGCTTCACCTGCACCTCAGCGACGACCAGGGCTGGCGCATCGCGATCCCCGGCCGGCCGCGTCTGACGTCGTACGGCGGCAGCACCGCCGTCGGGGGCGGCCCCGGCGGCTTCTACACCGAGCGCGACTTCACCGAGATCGTCCGGTACGCCGCCGAGCGCTACATGACGGTCGTGCCCGAGATCGACGGTCCCGGCCACACCAACGCGGCGCTCGCCTCGTACGCGGAACTGAACTGCGACGGCCACGCCCCGCCGCTGTACACCGGCACGGACGTCGGCTTCAGCTCTCTGTGCATCGGCAAGCCGGTGACGTATGAGTTCCTCGACGACGTCCTCGGGCGGCTCGCGAAGTTCACCCCCGGCCCGTACCTCCACATCGGCGGCGACGAGGCGATGAGCACCAAGCCCGCGGACTACGCCGAGTACCTGCGGCGGATCGAGGAGATCGTGCGGCGGCACGGCAAGACGCTGACCGGGTGGGCCGACATCGGGGCGGCCACCGTCCCGCGCGGTGCCATCGCGCAGTACTGGCAGCCGGCGAAGGGCTCGGAGGAGGGCACCGCGACCGCCCGCGCCGCCGTACGCCAGGGCGCCCGGCTCGTCATGTCGCCCGCCGACCACGCGTACCTCGACATGAAGTACACCGCGAGCACTCCGCTCGGCCAGGACTGGGCCGGCCTCGTCGAGGTCCGCGACGCGTACGAGTGGGACCCGGGGACGCTCATCGACGGGGTCTCGGACAAGGACGTGGCCGGGGTCGAGGCGCCTCTGTGGACGGAGACCATCGTCAGCGACCACGACATCGACTACATGACGCTGCCGCGCCTGCCCGCCATCGCCGAGATCGGCTGGACGCCGCAGAACGGGCGGTCGTGGAACGACTTCCGGTTGCGCCTGGCCGCCCAGGGGCCTCGATGGGCGGTGCTCGGCCGCGCGTACTACCCTTCGCCCCAGGTGCCCTGGCCCACGTCCTGAACGGCCCGGGATCCGGACGGTCCAGCGAGGTCACTATTCACGGCCGAAATCAGACAAGCGTTGTGATTTTCCGTCAAGTAAAGACTTCTTCCCCTGCGCTCACCTGGGGCGTTAAGTTCGGAATGTTCCGGTATTAGGCGGGTGTGCCGATCCTACGAGGATCTTCCCAAATGAATCGCACCGCCCAGCCCGCCGCCCGGGACCAGAGATGGAGAGGCGCGTCGATCCGCCCCAGTAGATCCAGCCTCTCCACAGACCGGCCTCTCGCGCATCCGGGGCCGGTGATAAGGGCGCTGGACGCCGTGGGTGACGAGACACCGGCGTCCAGCGCCCCATTAACGGGGGAGGGGCCGACGGTGACCGACAGGACCGGACGGGCGGCGGCCTGGATCGGCAGGCCCATGGGCGAACTCACCGACGAGGAGCTGACGGAGTTCGCCGAATGGCTGGCCGGGGAGCGCCCCGCCGACGACCCCATGCTGATCGCCGTCCGGCGATTGCGCCGCGAACGGATGTCGGGCGGGGAGCCGAGACGTCCCGGGGAGCAGATGCCGGGCGGGGAGCCGGGACGGCCCGAGGAGCGGGTGCCGGGCGGTGGGTCGGGACGGTTCGGGGAGCGGCGCACCCGATAATGGCCTGTCATGGAGGAACGTCTCATCGACAGGATCGGCCGGCGTGTGTCGGTCGTGGGGCTGGGCACCTGGCAGCTGGGCGCCGACTGGGGCCAGGTGGAGGAGAAGGACGCGGTCGCCGTCCTCGAGGCGGCGGTCGAGTCCGGGGTCACGCTCCTCGACACGGCCGACGTCTACGGTGACGGCCGCAGCGAGCAGATCATCGGCCGTTTCCTGCGTGCTCACCCAGGGCTCTTCGTCGCGACGAAGATGGGGCGACGCGCGCCACTCGATCCGGCGGAGTACACGCTGGACAACTTCCGCGCCTGGACCGACCGGTCGCGGGCCAACCTCGGCGTCGACACGCTCGACCTCGTCCAGCTGCACTGCCCGCCGACGCCGGTCTACTCCCGCGACGAGGTCTTCGACGCCCTGGACACCCTCGTCGACGAGGGACGTGTCGCCGCGTACGGCGTCAGCGTCGAGACGTGTGACGAAGCGCTGACCGCGATCGCCCGCCCGGGCACGGCGAGCGTCCAGATCATCCTCAACGCCTTCCGGCAGAAGCCCCTGGAGCGGGTTCTGCCCGCCGCCGCCGAGGCCGGCGTGGGCATCATCGCGCGGGTTCCGCTGGCGTCCGGTCTGCTGTCGGGACGCTACCGCCACGACACCCGGTTCGGTCCGGCCGACCATCGGACGTACAACCGGCACGGCGAGGCGTTCGACGTCGGTGAGACGTTCTCGGGGGTGGACTTCGACACCGGCGTGGAGGCGGCGCGGGAGTTCGCCGCGTTCGCCTCGCCGGGCGCCGTCCCAGCCCAGATCGCGCTGCGGTGGATCATTCAGCAGCCCGGTGTCAGCACGGTGATCCCCGGCGCCCGCAACGCCGAGCAGGTCCGCGCCAACGCGGCAGCCGCCGATCTGGCACCGCTGCCCGAGGCGACGCTCGACGCCATCCGCGACCTGTACGACGGCCGGATCCGCCCACAGGTCCACAACCGCTGGTGACGCCCGCGCCGGGACCGGACGGCAACGGCGCGGCACGTCGCCATCGGCGCTGCGCCAGTGACGGCCGCGCCGGGGCTGGACCGCAAGGGCACGAAGCTCCGCGCCAGTGACGGCCGCGCCGGGGCCGGACCTTCCGCGACGGGAGACACACTCTAGATCTCGGCATGTGCATAATGCACATGCCGGGATATGATGCCGATCACATGAGGGTGCCGGCCGCGCCCCCCGCGCGCCAGCGCGTCGATCCGCGGGCCGTCCAAGGGCCGATCCGCGCGGGCGGTGTCCCAGAGGGGGTCACATGCGGCGCACAGACCCAGGCGTCCCATCGCCTGACCACGGCTGGCGGAAGAGCCGGTACAGCAATCCCAGCGGCTGCTGCGTGGAGCTCACGTGGGCCTCGCCGCCCACGCCCACCACGGCGGGAGCACCGACGTCGAGACCCGCGGAGGGCGGCACGTGGACCGAGCGCCACGACACCGCCTGAGCACCTGAAGGCGCCCGCACCCCGCCGTTCCCCGGACCGGGTGACCTCGGCATAACACGCCGTCCGGGTCGCGGCCACCCTCGCCTCGCCGATGGCCGGACCCGGACGAGTCGCTCTCCAGGGCATGATTCGCCCGCCCGTCGGCGAATCCGCCGATCATGCGCCCGGCCCGGGGTGCCCGCCGGCGGCGACCGGTCGCCGTGGGGGCGGACCGGCGACGCCGCGCGGCGGTACCGACAGGTAAGGTCATGACCAGCGTGGGGGAGCGGGAGGTAGGCGTTTGAACGACCGTCTGTGGACGTGGCCGAACGCATTGAGTTTCGCGCGTCTGATCGGTGTTCCCGTCTTCTTGTGGCTGGTCCTCGTCAAGGAGGACTGGTGGGCGCTCGGCATCCTCGTCTTCGCGGGGCTGTCCGACTGGCTCGACGGCAAGCTGGCGCGCATGCTGGACCAGACCAGCGAGCTCGGCACCCTCCTCGACCCGGCGGCCGACCGGCTCTACATCTTCGCGACGCTCATCGGGCTCGTCGTCCGGGACGTCGTACCCCTTTGGGTGGCGCTCCTCCTGGTCGCCCGCGAGGTGTACATGGCCGTGCCCCTCGCCATCCTGCGGCGGCACGACTACGCCGCCCTCCCGGTGCACTTCGTGGGTAAGACCGCGACGCTCTGCCTGCTCTACGCCTTCCCGCTGCTGTTCCTGGGCGCCCACACGGGGACCTACGCCACCGTCGCGAAGGTCTTCGGCTGGGCGTTCACGATCTGGGGAACGGGTCTGTACTGGTGGGCCGCTGTTCTCTACACCGTCCAGGTCCGCCGGCTGGTGCTGGCCGACCGCACGTCCGGCGAGCTGAAGGGAGCGGAACCCCGACCATGATCGGCGCACCCGTGAAGGAGTGGCTCCATTGAAGGCCGTGGTGATGGCCGGCGGCGAGGGCACTCGCCTGCGTCCGATGACCGCCAACCAGCCCAAGCCGCTTCTGCCGGTGGTCAACAAACCGATCATGGAACACGTGCTGCGCCTGCTCAAACGGCACGGCTTCACCGAGACCGTCGTCACCGTCCAGTTCCTCGCCGCGCTCGTCCGCAACTACTTCGGCGACGGCGAAGAGATCGGCATGGCGCTGAGCTACGCGACCGAGGAGATGCCCCTCGGCACCGCCGGCAGCGTCAAGAACGCCCAGGACGCGCTGCGCGACAACCGCTTCCTCGTCATCTCCGGCGACGCGCTCACCGACATCGACCTGACCGACATGGTGCGCTTCCACCGCGAGAACGGCGCGCTCGTCACCATCGGCCTCAAGCGCGTGCCCAACCCGCTGGAGTTCGGCATCATCATCGTGGACGATGACGGCCGCATCCAGCGGTTCCTGGAGAAGCCGACATGGGGACAGGTGTTCTCCGACACCGTCAACACCGGCATCTACGTCATGGAGCCCGAGGTCCTCGACCACGTCGCGGCGGGCGAGTCCGTCGACTGGTCGGGCGACGTCTTCCCCAAGCTGCTCGCCGAGGGCGCCCCGCTGTACGGCTACGTCGCCGACGGCTACTGGGAGGACGTCGGCACCCACGAGAGCTACCTCAAGGCACAGGCCGACATGCTGTCCGGCAAGATTCGGGTCGAGCTGGACGGCTTCGAGATGTCACCGGGCGTCTGGGTCGGCGAGGGCGCCGAGGTCGACCCCGAGGCGATCCTGAAGGGGCCGCTGTACATCGGCGACTACGCCAAGGTGGAGTCCGGCGCGGAGCTGCGGGAGTTCACCGTCCTCGGCAGCAACGTCGTCGTCAAGGAGGGCGCCTTCCTGCACCGCGCCATCATCCACGACAACGTCTTCGTCGGGCCCCAGACCAATCTCCGTGGCTGCGTCGTGGGCAAGAACACCGACATCATGGCCGCCGCCCGTATCGAGGAGGGCGCGATCGTCGGCGACGAGTGCGTGATCGAGGCCGAGGCGTACATCTCCAGCGAGGTCAAGGTCTACCCGTTCAAGACGATCGAGGCGGGCGCGGTCGTCAACACGAGCGTCATCTGGGAGTCCCGCGGCCAGCGCACCCTGTTCGGGCCCCGGGGCGTGTCCGGCCTGGTCAACGTGGAGATCACGCCGGAGCTGGCGGTGCGGCTGGCCAGCGCGTACGCCACCACCCTCAAGAAGGGCGCGGGCGTCACCGCGTCCCGCGACGCATCCCGGGCCGCCCGCACGCTCAAGCGCGCCGTGCAGAGCGCGCTGACCGCGAGCGCGATCAACGTCCAGGACCTCGAGGCCTGCCCGGTCCCCGTGGCCCGCTACGAGACCGCCCGGGAGGACTGCTCGGGCGGCATCGTGATCCGTACGACCCCGGGCGACCCGCAGGGCGTCGACATCCTCTTCCTCGACGAGAACGGCGCGGACCTGTCCCAGTCCGCCCAGCGCAAGCTGGAGCGCGTCTTCAGCCGGCAGGAGTACCGGCGGGCGTTCCCCGGCGAGATCGCCGAGCTGACCTACCCGCCCCGCATCTTCGAGACCTACGCCCGCGACCTCCTCCGCTGCATCGACATGCGCGGCGTCCGCGAGGCCGAACTGAAGATCGTCATCGACTGCGCCGGCGGCACCGCCTCCCTCGTCCTGCCGCAGCTGCTCGGCCGGGTCGGAGTCAGGGAGGTCCTCACCGTCAACAACCGCCTCGACGAGGTGTCGCCCACCGAGACCCTCGCCGAGCGCATGCGCGACCTGCAGCGCCTGGGCGACCTCGTGTCCTCCTCGCGGGCGGCGTTCGGCGTCCGCTTCGACACCGTCGGAGAGCGCATCAGCCTCGTCAACGAGAACGGCGAGCTCATCAGCGACGACCGCGGGCTGCTCGTCGTCCTCGACCTCGTCGCCGCCGAGCGGCGCGGCGGCCGGGTCGCCCTGCCGGTCACGACGACGCGGGTCGCCGAGCAGGTGTGCCGCTTTCACGGCGTGCAGGTCGAGTGGACCTCCACCTCCCAGGACGTGCTGACCAAGGCCACGACCGCGGAGGACATCATCTTCGCCGGCGACGGCCGAGGCGGCTTCGTGACCCCCGAGTTCAGCCCCACGATCGACGGCATCGCCGCGTTCATGCGCCTCGTCGGCCTGGTGGCGCGCACGCGCCTGACCCTCTCCCAGATCGACCAGCGGATCCCCGAGGCCCACCTGCTCAAGCGGTCGGTACCCACCCCCTGGGCGGCCAAGGGCAGCGTCATGCGGCACGTCGTCGAGGCGGCCGGCGACCGCACCATCGACACCACCGACGGCGTCCGCGTCATCGAGGACGACGTCGGCTGGGTGCTCGTGCTGCCCGACCCGGCCGAGGCGGTCACCCACCTGTGGGCCGAGGGCACCGACCCTGACTCCGCCCAGTCGCTCCTGGAGAGCTGGGCCGGCGTCGTGGAGGCCGCCGGCTCATGATCGACCAGAACGCGAGTGCCGACGAGGCGGGTTCCGGTGCGCGTACGGACGCCGGCGCTCCGACCGACGACCCGGCGGAGGCCGTCCCCGTTCAGACGGATCCCGGGGAACGGGACGGAGGCGCGCCGTCCCGGCCCCGACGCCCCTGGTGGCGGCGATGGGCGCGGCGGCTGGGGCTGACCGCGCTGGCCCTCGCCGTCGTCGCGACACTCTTCTCGGTCGTCTACAACGCCGCCACCGCCGGCCGTGCCCAGGCCCCGGCCGGGCTGACCTATGTACGGACCGGCGACCTGATGACCCGGTACCGCGCCTGGGGCACCGCAGGGTCGCCGGTCGTCCTCGTACACGGGGCCGCCGAGTCCGCCGACACCTGGGAGCCGGTCGCCGACCTCCTCGCCCGCGACCACCGCGTGTACGCCCTCGACCTCAACGGGGCCGGTTACACCTCCCGGCGTGCCCCGTACAACCTCGATCACCAGACGCGGCAGCTGCTGGCCTTCCTCGACGCGCTGAACCTGCGACGGCCGCTGCTGGTCGGCCACTCGTCCGGCGCGGCGACGATCGCGGAGGCCGCCTTGCGCGCACCGGACCGCGCCGGCGGGCTGATGTTCCTCGACGGCGACGCCCTCAGCACCGGGGCCGGGCCGCCGCCCGCCTTCCGCTACCTGGTCGCGCCGCCCTATCGGACCACCATCCTGCGCCTGGTCGTGCACTCCGACTGGCTCATCCGCACGATCTATTCCACGCAGTGCGGTCCAGGCTGCCCGCGGCTGGACGCGGCCGGGCTGGACCGGTGGCGCAGGCCCTTCCAGGTGGCCGGCGCCGAGTCCGGGGTCTGGGGCATGCTGCGGTACGGCGTCCCCGGCCTGGCCGAGGCCCGGCTCACGCTGCTCCGGTCGGTCGGCGTGCCCAAGGCGGTGGTGTACGGAGCGCAGGACGCCGTGTTCGCCAAGGACTCCGCGGCCCAGACCGCGCGTCGGATCGGCGCCCCCGATCCGACGCTGATCCCCGGCGCCCGGCATCTGACGCTGATCTCCGCGCCCTCTCAGGTCGCGCGGGCCGTCGAGGACCTCGCCGCCCGCCGCGTCCCCTGAGCCGGCGAGCTGTCAGCGGCCGCGTGCGCGGCGGAGCCGCCCGGAGACCAGCGCGGGCCCGGCGTGCACGATGACGCCGGCGAAGTCCCCGGACGCCTCCGCCACCCAGTACGTGTGCTCGAGGATCACGGCCGGCACGCGGCTGATGACCGGTGTGCGACCCGACCCGGTGAACTCCGCCGTCACCGTCGACACCCCGGCGGGCAGCTGACCCCAGGCCAGCGCCCATCCTGGGCCTCCCCGGGGATTGCGCCAGGCGCCGCGGAGGACCGACACCGACACCGGCGTGGCGACGCAGACGTCCGTCAGCCGGCGCCCCTCGTACACCTCTAGAGCGGCGCGATCGGCTGCGGCCCGGCCGATCCGGACCGTCCAGCCACTGATCGGCAGCCGCATGAGCGGGACCACGCCCGCGCGGTCCCCCGTCGTTCCCCCATATCCCCTGCTGCGCATGGGACCAAGTCCACCGTGCGTTTCTGGGAAGGCCGTGCACGCTTCCTAAGAGTTGTCTGTGAAAGGGCCGCCGACCGGACCGGGGCCGCCCACTCCGCTCGCTGCGGCGGACTCGCTCTGCTGTCTGGTCGCTCGTCCTTCTCACTCGCTTCGCGGGCGGCTCGTCCCTCACCGCCCACTCCGCTCGCTGCGGCGGACTCGCTCCGTGTCCGGCCGGTGCCGCGGGCTTGGGAGAATGTCCGGATGAGTGAACGGGGAGAAGGAGCGCGCTGGAATCGGCCCGACGCCTCGATGTCGCTGCTCGCCGACCTGCTCGCCGGGAAGGGGCTCGACCCCGGCTACGAGGAGGCCGCCGCCCGGCGAGCCGCCGACGGCGACCGGAGCAGCCGCACGGGCCGGTCTGCGCGGCTGCTCGCCGGCACCCTCGTCCTCGGCCTGCTCGGAGCCATCGCCGTCGTCCAGGTACACCGCGGAGAACCCGTCGCGCAGCGGCAGCGCAGGGCGCTGCTCACCCAGATCCGGCAGCGGACCGGAGAGAGCGAGGCGTTGCAGCGGCAGGCCGACCGGCTGCGGGGGCAGACCGACCGCCTCCGCCGGACGGTCCTGGCGCGCAGCGCCGACGGGCGTACCGCGCGCCAGGAGATGGACCGGCTGGCCGCGGTCGCGGCGGACGCTCCGGCCCGCGGAGCGGGGCTGACGGTCGTCCTGGACGACTCGAACCTCCGGGGGTATCCGCAGGACGGCCGCGTGACCGACCAGGACATGCAGCGGCTCGTCAACGCCCTCTGGGCCGCTGGAGCGACCGCCGTCGCCGTCAACGGGCAGCGGATGACCGCCACCACCGCGATCCGCTTCGCCGGCGATGCCATCCTGGTCGACTACCGGCCGCTGTCCCGGCCCTACACCGTGACCGCCCTCGGCGATCCGCGCCGGATGGACGGGACGTTCGCGAGTTCACCGGCCGCCCGATCGTTCCGTACCCTCAAAGCCGCGTTCGGCATCCGCTTCGACATCCGCCAGGAGGACAGCGTGCTACTTCCCGCCGCGCCGGCCCCCAGTCTCCGCTACGCGGGGGAGGTGCCGTCGAGGTGATCGCTCTGGTCGGGCTCCTGGCCGGGATCGCCCTGGGCCTGTTCTTCCATCCCGACGTGCCGTTGTGGCTGCAGCCGTACCTGCCGATCGCGATCGTGGCCGCGCTCGACGCAATGTTCGGTGGCCTGCGCGCCCGCCTGGACGGGATCTTCGACGAGAAGGTGTTCGTCGTCTCCTTCCTCAGCAACACGATCATCGCCGTGCTCATCGTGTTCTTCGGCGACCAGCTCGGCGTGGGGTCGCAGCTGTCCACCGGCGTCGTGGTCGTCCTCGGCATCCGGATCTTCTCCAACGTCGCCGCCATCCGCCGCAAGCTCTTCCAGGCATGAGCGAGTCGAAGACGGATCCGGGCCGCGCGCGCCGGTTCGACCGGGGGCGGCTGCTCATCGGGGTCTTGTGCGCGGCCCTGGGGTTCGCCGTGACGGCCGAGGTGCGCTCCAACGACCGGACCACGAAGTTCGCGACCGCCCGGCAGGACGAGCTGGTCGGGATCCTGGGGGACCTCTCCCAGCGTTCGGAGCGGCTGCGGGGCGACATCCGGGATCTGGAGAACACCAAGTCCGGGCTCGAGCGCGACACGCAGGGCCAGACGGCGGTCGAGGACGCCCGGCGGCGCGCCGCGACGTACGGCATGCTGGCCGGCACCCTGCCCGCGGCGGGTCCCGGCATCCAGTTCACCGTCGACGATCCGCGCGGTCGCCTGCGGGCCGAGGACCTCCTCGACACGCTGGAGGAGCTGCGCGACGCCGGGGCCGAGGTGATCCAGGTCGACGACGTCCGCGTCGGCGTCAGCACGTATCTCGCCGACGCGGCCTCCGGAGGCGTCGTCGCCGACGGGCGGATTCTGACGCGGCCGTACCGGTTCCTCGTCATCGGCGACCCGCACACGCTCGCCACCGCGCTCGGCATTCCGGGCGGAGTTCTGCAGACGCTTCGGAACTCCGGCGCGCGGGGGTCCGTTGCCCAGGAACAGAGGATCGTCATCCGTGCGATACGGTCGCCATAGACCGAGGGTGCGGCCGCGCGCCGGGGCTTCCCCGCGCGGCGGCATGGACCGACGATCACTGTCGAAGGTAGCTTGAGGGGACAGGACTCTTGTCATGGTTGACCCCTCGGTCAATGCCGCGTAGGTTGCGGCAACCGTCGTGATGGCGGACGAGGGAATGAAAGCGCCATTACCGACGGTGCTTGAAGGGGGGATCGTGTGCTGGGGCTGACCGGAGGTACGGTGCCGATGGTGCCGTCAGTGCTCGACGTCCGCGCCGTACGGTGCCAGAGGCACACCCGAGGCCATAGGTAGGAGGCCGAGCCGATCAATGCCGAGCGTCTACTGCACGCAGTGTGGTCACGCCAACCCGGAGGATGCGCGATTCTGCTCGCAGTGCGGAACTCCACTCACCCGTAGCGCGGCGCCGCCGCCGATGCCGGGCGAGCCGGGCGACTCGACGTCGACGATCTCGCTCGGCGCGGTTCCCGACGTGGAGCCGGGCGGCGATGAGCTGTCCCCCGACCAGATGGCGGTCGAGGCGCTCCCGCCGGACACCGCCCTGCTGGTCGTGAAGCGGGGACCAAACGCCGGGAGCAGGTTCCTGCTCGACAGCGACAAGACCACGGCGGGGCGTCACCCGGAGAGCGACATCTTCCTCGACGACGTCACCGTGTCCCGCCGCCACGCCGAGTTCTACCGTCGCGGATCGCAGTTCTCCGTGCGCGACGTGGGCAGCCTGAACGGCACCTACGTCAACCGCGAGCGGATCGACGAGGCGGGCCTGTCCGGCGGCGACGAGGTCCAGATCGGCAAGTTCCGGCTGGTGTTCCTCACCAACCCGCAGTACGCCGCCGACGGAAGGGGCGATGGCCGGCCGGCGGGAGGGCCGTGACGAAGCCGGAGGCGCGGTGTGGCCGATTCTGAGGGGGCGCGCGGGGGCCGTGCGCCTAAGGACGCGGTGAGTGACGGGCGTCACGCGGGCACGCGGGCGCCGCAGGACGGCGTGCGGCTGCGCACGCCGTCGGACCGGGGGTGGGAATGAGCACGTCCGCGGCCCGTGCGTACATGACGATCGGGGAGGTGCTCGGCCTCCTGTCCGCCGAGTTCCCCGACATCACCGTTTCGAAGATCCGGTTCCTTGAGGCGGAGGGGCTGATCGAGCCCGAGCGCAGTCCGTCGGGCTACCGCAAGTTCGTCCCGGCGGACGCCGAGCGGCTGAGGTTCATCCTGGCCGCTCAGCGCGACCACTACCTGCCGCTGCGCGTCATCAAGGAGCACCTGGACGCGGTCGACCGCGGCCTGGATCCGCCTCCGCTCGGCGCCCGGCGCCGGGCGCCCCGGGGCCTCGTCGCGACCGACAGCGTCGCCGATGAGACTGCCGAGGTGCGCCTGACCCGCCGGCAGCTCGCCGACGCGGCCGGGATCGACGGCGAGGCCCTCGACGAGCTGGAGGAGTTCGGGCTGATCCGCCGGGCGGGGAGCCACTACGACCGGGACGCGCTCATGATCGCCCGTGCGGCGGCGGCGCTGCGGTCGTTCGGGTTCGAGGCGCGTCACCTTCGGGCGGTGAAGTCCGCCGCGGAGCGCGAGATCGGCCTGATCGAGGCGGCGGTGGCGCCCACCATGCGCCAGCGCAGCCCGGGTGCGCGCGCCCGGGCCGCCGAGACCGCCCGGGAGATCGCGGCGCTCTCGCTGAAGTTGCACGCCGCGCTGGTCTCAATGGGGTTGCGGGAAGGCCTCGATCCGTAGAGATCGCGATTTCGACTCGTCTTCGACTCCCCGGCTCAGCGGGACTGGGGTGTACGTTGGCTACAAGGGTTTCGGGTAGCCGTCTTCAGCAGGGAGCCGCTGTGAAGCAGATGGAGGTCGTCGGCGTACGGGTCGAGATGCCCTCCAACCAGCCGATCGTGCTGCTGAAGGAGACGGACGGCGACCGTTACCTACCGATCTGGATCGGCGCGGTGGAGGCGACCGCGATCGCCTTCGCCCAGCAGGGTGTGCTGCCGGCGCGCCCGCTCACGCATGATCTCTTCCGCGACGTCCTCGAGGCCTTCGACGTCCAGTTGCGCACGGTGAACATCACGGCGCTGCGGGAGGGCATCTTCTTCGCCGATCTGGTGTTCTCGAACGGCGCCGAGGTGAGCGCCCGCCCCTCCGACTCGATCGCCTTGGCCCTGCGGACCGGCGCGTCGATCTTCGCCAGTGAGGACGTCCTCGACGAGGCGGGCGTGGCGATTCCCGACGAACAAGAGGACGAGGTCGAAAAGTTCCGGGAGTTCCTGGACACGATCTCTCCGGAGGACTTCGGCCGCGCCACCTGAGCGGCGCCTCGTACCCGGCACCGGGACCACGTCTCGGGCGCCTCTCAGTCGCGCCCCGAAATCGACGCCGCCGACCCGCCCCGGGCACCTTCCGGCGCGCTCCCGGCATGCGTCGCCATGACTCCGCTCAGTAGCAGGATCGTAATCCGGAGGGAAAGGTTTCCTCCCCGCTTCCCGGGAACTTCTGTGCCTCAAAGAGCGTCACAACGTGGGTAGGTGCCGTTGTAAGCGTCGATTGCGGGGTTTATTAGACGTCGTAACAGTTTGTGTTGGCTGCGACGCGCCGACCGCGAACGTTGACCCTGCAGGGGTCGCGACCTACCGTGCTGCTTGAACACCTGCGGCGTAATTCCGTCAAACCCCCTTGGTGGATCGCTGCGGGATGATAGAGCCGGAGGTCCGCGTGGCGGCAAGCAGCGGCGAGGGCAAGGCGACCCGCGAAAGGCACGATGCGTCTCAACGCGCCGGGGAGCAGGGGCTCCTGTTCGGCGGGAGCGTGTCACCTCTGCCCGACGACGTCGGGTTTCGCGGTCCAACGGCATGCGCCGCGGCGGGCATCAGCTACCGCCAGCTCGACTACTGGGCGCGCACGGAGCTCGTGGTGCCCAGCGTGCGCTCCGCCCACGGCTCGGGCTCCCAGCGCCTCTACAGCTTCCGCGACATCCTGGTGTTGAAGGTCGTGAAGCGGTTGCTCGACACCGGCGTCTCCTTGCAGCAGATCCGCACGGCGGTGGAGCACCTGCGCGACCGCGGGGTCCACGACCTGGCGCAGATCACCTTGATGAGCGACGGCGTGAGCGTCTATGAGTGCACGTCGCCCGACGAGGTCGTCGATCTCGTGCAGGGCGGCCAGGGGGTGTTCGGGATAGCGCTGGGCCGGGTGTGGCAGGAGGTCGAGGGCAGCCTCGCCGAGATGCCCTCCGAGCGTGCGCACGCGGGCGGTGACAGCCCACACGACGAGCTGGCCCGCCGCCGAAGGGTCCGCAAGACCGGTTGAGGACGGGCTGAGATTGAGCGTCACGGAGCAGAAGGACGACAAGGAGTTCAAGCGGTCGCCGAGTCACTTCACCGACCGCATCGCCGCCGACGGATCCTCGCCCTGGCCGGTCGAGCCCGGGAGGTACCGCCTGGTGGTCAGCCGCGCCTGCCCCTGGGCGAGCCGGGCCGTGATCGTACGGCGGCTGCTGGGCCTGGAGGACGCCATCTCGATGGCGATCGTCGACCCGATTCAGGACGAGCGCAGCTGGCGATTCACCCTCGACCCGAACGACCGTGATCCGGTCCTCGGCATCCGATTCCTGTCCGAGGCGTACCAGAAGGCCGAGCCGGGTTACGACGGCGGGGTGAGCGTCCCGGCGATCGTCGACGTGCCCAGCGGGCGGCTCGTGACCAACGACTACCAGCAGATCACCCTTGACCTGTCCACCGAGTGGACGGCCCACAACCGGCCCGGCGCGCCCGCGCTGTACCCGGAGCGGCTCCGGGACGAGATCGACGCCGTCAACGAGGATGTCTTCCGCGACGTGAACAACGGCGTTTACCTGACCGGCTTCACCCGGGACCAGGAGGCGTACGAGCGGAGGTTCCGCCGCCTGTTCGACCGGCTCGACGCGCTGTCCGAACGGCTCGAGCGCCGGCGCTACCTCGTCGGCGACACGATCACCGAGGCCGACATCCGGCTGTTCGTCACGCTCGTACGGTTCGACGCCGTCTACCACGGCCACTTCAAGTGCAACCGCAGCAAGCTGACCGAGATGCCGGTGCTGTGGGCGTACACCCGTGACCTGTTTCAGACGCCGGGTTTCGGGGACACGGTCGACTTCGACCACATCAAGCGGCATTACTACTACGTCCACCACGAGATCAACCCGAGCAGGATCGTGCCGCTCGGCCCGGATCTGCGCGGCTGGACGACCCCGCACGGCCGCGAGGAGCTCGGCGGCCGGCCTTTCGGCGACGGCACTCCGCCCGGCCCCATTCCCGCCGCAGAGCGGGTGCCCGCGCTGGCGTGACGAGTGGCGCCCTCCAGGACGCCATCCCGCGTTTCTACGGCCGAACGGGTTCCTGCTCCGCGGAGACGATCGGCGGCAGCGTGCGGCGCCCGCGGACCGGGGACAGCGAGACGGGAAGGAAGGCCACGGTGAGCAGGACGGCGCCCGCCCAGAGCGCCGTGCGCACCGTGGACAGCTCGCCGATCAGTCCGGCCGCGGCGGAGCCGACGGCGAGCGCGCCGGTGAGCCCCAGCGCACCCGCCGGCAGACCGAGGTCGCGGACGAAGACCACCGGGAGCATCGTGTTGACGATCTGGGTGCCGAGGTTGGTCAGTGTCGCCGTGAGCGCGAGCGCGCGCAGCTCCCGGTCGCCGAACACGTGCCGCAGCCCGTCCGCGATCCGTGCGCCCAGCCGATCGGGACGCTCGGGCCGGAGCGGCACCAGATCACCGTCGACCGCGGTGAGCCGGAGAGCCGAGGCGAGGTAGGCCGCGGCCGTGCACGCCACGTCCACGGGCGCCGTGAGTACCTGGACGAGGGCGCCGCCCGCGCCGCGTCCGGCGACGTTGCCGGCGGCGATGAGGCTCACCACCGCGGCGTTCGCCTGGACGAGGCTCTCGCGTCCGACCAGCCGCGGCAGAACGCTCTGCGATCCGACGTCGAAGAAGACGGTGGCGCAGCCGTTCAGCAGGGCGATCGCATAGAGGAGACCGGGGGTGAGGCCGCCCAGCCAGACGGCCGCCGATATGGAGGCGAACAGCCCAGCCCGTACGAGGTCCGCGGTGATCAGCACGCGCCGATGGCGCATCCTGTCCACCCAGGCGCCGGCGGGCAGCCCGATGAGGAGGAACGCGACGGTGCCCAGCGTGCCCAGGGCCCCGATCTGCCCGGGACCCGCACCGAGCCGGGAGACGGCGATCAGCGGAAGCGCCACATAGCCGACGTTGGTGCCGAGCTGGCTGAACACGGTGGCGGCGAACACGGCGCGGAAGGCCCGGACCCGCCACGGAGAGGACGGCTGCGTGATCGCTCAGTGGGTCCGTGAGGCGGCGGCGGCCGGTGCCTCCACGGCCGACGGGGGTCCGGGCCGTGCGCGCGTCATGCCGACGCCGACGAGCACGACGGCCATCCCGGCGATGACGCGGAGGCTGAGGGGCTCGCTGAGGACGATCGCGCCGAGCGCCACCGAGACGACCGGCAGCAGGTACCCGACGGTGGCCGCGCTGGTCGCGCCGTCGTCCGCGATGAGCCGGTAGTTGAGATAGAAGGTCAGACCGGTGCTGAAGATCCCCAGGATGACCACGGCGATCAGGGCCTTCGCGTCCGCGTGGACCGGCGCGAAGCCGTCGGCGGGCAGGGTGAGGACGCTCAGGCCCGTCGCCGCGATGAGCTGGGCCGCGGAGAGCGCGATGGGAGCGGTGCCCTTCCCGGTCAGCCTGCGGGCCATGTACGCGAAGGCGATCGCGTAGCTCGCCGCCGCGCCCAGCAGGACGAACGAGCCACGGCTCACGAACCCGGCCGCGTGCCACGGCGCGAAGATCAGCAGGGTCCCGGCGAAGCCGAGGAGCAACCCGCCCAGGCGGACGGGGCGGAGCCCGCGCTCGGTGCCGATGGCGAGGCCCACCAGGAGGGACCACAGCGGAGTCGTCGCGTTCAGCACGCCGGCCACGCCCGAGCCGACGGTCTGCTCGCCGATCCCGAAGAGGAAGAACGGCAGGGCGTTACAGAAGAAGGCGGCCACGACGAGACGCCGCCACGTCCCGAGGTCCCGGGGGAGACGCTGCCCCGCGGAACGGGCGAGACACAGGAGGACGGCCGACCCGAGCGCGGCGCGGACGACCGTGATCTGGACGGGGGTCAGCCCATGGTTCAGGGCGAGTTTGATCCAGAGAAAGCCCGATCCCCACAGCAGCGCGAGCGCCGCCATGCGCACCAGAGAGCCGCGTCCGCCGATCACTGTGAGCCTCCGTCCTCGATCAGTTCCGCGGGAAACGTTGCCGGAGGCAACACGTAACGACAAGCGAAAGATTCTGCATGAACCGTTAAGCTCTCCTGCATGCTCGACGTTCGGCGCATGCTGATCCTTCGTACGGTCGTCACCACCGGCTCCGTGACCGCAGCCGCCGCGAATCTCGGGTACACGCCGTCGGCGGTCAGCCAGCAGGTGGCGGCGCTGGAGAAGCAGGCCGGGACGGCGCTGCTCGAGCGCGTCGGCCGGGGCGTACGGCCGACGGCGGCCGGCCGGTTGCTCACCGAGCACGCGGCGGTCATCGGCAGGCAGGTCGCCGAGGCGGAGACGGCGCTGGCCGACCTGCGGGCCGGGCGGACCGGACGGCTGACGATCCATTACTTCGCCACTGCGGGCGCCACCCTCGTGGCGCCCGCGCTGGCGCGTTTCCGCCAGAGCATGCCGGGGGTGCGGGTCGACCTCACGATGACCGATCCGGAGGACCCGTTGCCGGAGGTGACGCGCGGCGAGGCCGACCTGGCGATCGTCGTATGCGCCCGGGACGCCCACCATGAAGGCGTTCACCTCGTCCACCTGCTGGACGACCCCTACCGGGCCGTCCTGCCCAAAGGGCACCGGCTCGCCGCCCGGCGCGTCCTCGACCTGGCGGATCTCGCCGATGAGCCCTGGGTCGGCAGCGAGCGGCCGGGGCCCTGTCTCGACGTGCTGCTCGCCGGCTGCGCGGCGGCGGGTTTCAGCCCGGATCTCCTGGTCGAGAGCGAGGACTACGCCACCGCGCAGGGCTTTGTCGCCGCCGGTCTCGGGGTCAGCCTGATCCCGGGCTTGGGCCTGGCCAACCGCCATCCGGGCCTCGTCGTGCGCAAGGTCCGCGCCCCGGAGCCGGTGCGGGCCATCCACGCGGCGGTCCGGGAGACGTCCCTGGGCGATCCCGCGCTCGGCGGGATGCTGACGGCGCTGCGCGACGCGACGAGGCGGTGAGCGGCGCTCGAGCCGACGCCGCGGTGCGCGACGCGGTCAACGCGGTGCGCGGCGCTCGGACGGACGCCGCGCTGCGCGAAGCAGTGGAGACGGACGCCGTTGCGGCACCGGGTCAGATCGCCCCTTTCCGCTGGAGATAGGACAGCGACGCCCAGCCGGGCAGGACCGGCAGCCAGAACGTGTGCAGCCGGAACAGCAGCACCGCCGACGTCGCCGTCCCGGCCGGCAGCCCGGCGAGGGTCAGCCCCAGCGAGAGCGCGCCCTCCACGGCGCCGAGGCCGCCCGGCGTCGGCGCGGCCGAGCCGAGGGCGTTGCCCGTGAGGAAGACCACCGCGACCGTCGTCAGGCTCAGCGAACCGCCGAACGCGCGGATCGACGCGTCCAGGCAGAGCACGAACGCCAGCGTGAGCAGGATGGTGCCGCCCATCCCGGTCGCGAGTTTCTTGGGTGACTGCAGCACGTCGAGCAGGCGGGGGAGCACTCCGGAGAACATCGAACGCATCCGCGAGCCGACGAGCCTGCGCAGGGGCCCGATCGACAGCACGAGGATCGCCAGCACGGCCGCCGCGAGCAGCGAGACGATGATGATCCGGGACGGCGGGAGCGACGGGCTGTTGTTGTCACTGCCCGTGATGTACCCGAACAGCGCCAGCATCGTGATGTGAAAGACCATCCCCGTCAGCTGGGAGGCCCCGACGCTCGCCGCCGCCTGGCCGGCGGGCACGCCCGCCCGCTGGAGATAGCGCGTGTTCACCGCGATGCCGCCGACCGCGGCGGGCGCCACGAGCTTCACGAACGACGCGACGAGCTGCACCAGAATCGTACGGCCCAGCGGCAGCCGCTCGGGCACGAACCCGATCAGCATGAGGGCCGCCGCCAGATAACTGACCGCCGAGGTCAGCGCGCCGACCGCGAACCAGCGCAGGTCGGCGTGCGCCACGAGATCGGGCAGGTTGACGTTGCCCAACTGCGACAGGAGAAGGTACGCGCCGACGGTTCCGGCGAGGACGCTGACGAGCGTGCGCGGCCGGAACCGATCGAGGTGCAACGGCTGGGCGGCCGTCACGAGCTCCGGCCGCAGGACGCGGATCTGTTCGCGGATCCGGCTGAGCAGTTTCCTGTCCCGGCGCAGGGCGTTCCTCGTCGACCGGGCGAGCGCGACGTTCTGCAGCAGCGGCACGGCGGCGCCAAGGGCGTCGGCGCCGAGCACGTCGGCGGCGGTGCGCACGGCCCGCTCGGCGCCGACGCGCAGGGCCAGCTCGGTCAGCAACTGCGCCAGGTCGATGCGGAGGACGAGGTCGCCGGCGGCGGTCTCTCCGGCCCGCAGGTCGACGAGGTACGGGCGTCTGGCCTCGTTGACGAGGACGCTCTCCCCGGCCAGCCGGCGATGGGCGAGGCGCCGGTCCTGCAGGAGTTTCAGCTGGGCCCAGATCGCGGTGAGCAGCTCGTCGGTCAGCTCCTCGTCGGGCACGTCGGCGAGGAGCCGGCCGGGAACGTGTTCGTAGGCGAGCAGCGCGGCCTCACTGCCGACCTCCGAGGTCGCCAGCAGTCCCGGAGTCGAGGCGCCCGCCGCCGCGATGGCGTAGGCCATCAGCGACTCCTGCTCCAGCGAGCGCCGCAGCGACCGGATCGTGCGCGGCGGCGTCCCGCCCCGCAGCCGCACCCGCCGCCACAGGCGGTAGAGCAGTCCCGCCGTCTGCTGATCGCGGTCGAGCACGGTGACGGCGATGGCCCGCCCGTCGGCGAGCGTCGCGGTGTAGCGGCGGGTGTCCTCGGGGCCGTCGTCGGCGCGCGCGGCGCGGACCGGCGCGAGGCCGACCCGCCGGAGCGCGGCCACCACGGCGTCGCCGGGCGGCCGAATGTTGGGCGACCCCACCGCGTACAGGGTGGCGTAGCCGACGGCGCGGCCGATGAGGTAGGTGGTCAGCACCGCGAGCGGCGTGATGCCGCCGGTCGCCAGCGACGCGACGGCGTCCAGGCCGATCACGGTCCACGTCACGAGCTGCCAGCGGGTACGGCCGCCCAGCCCCACTGCGGTGACGTAGGCGATCACGGGCGTGATGTCGATGTGCGCCGGACCGGGGAACCACCCGCCGTGCCGCTTCCACGTCAGGTACCACGCCAGGTCGCGCATGCCCGCCGCGGTGATCCACGAGTCGAGGGTGAGGGAGACGCCCAGAGCGACCACGGCGGCGAGGACGCCGATCGCCACCCGCAGACCGTTCCGCCGGATGACGCGGTCCACGCCGAAGGCGACGGGTACGGCGAGGACGCCGATTCCCGAGGCGAGGTTGGCGAGGGTGAGGAGCAGGTGCGGCGCGCGCTCGGTGCCGCTGGCGATGTCGGAGGCCAGGCCGCTGGTCGTGTGCCGGGCGACGTGGGCCAGCAGCAGGATGAGCACGATGACGCTCACCGACAGCAGGAAGCGGATGGCGTCCGACGGCCGCCGGATCCGCCGGGGCAGCGACGGCTCGTCGACCCGGACGCCGCCGGCTCGCCCGTCGGCCGGGGCGCGTGAGGTCCGCTCGTCTACCGGGATGGCTGAGGTCCGCTCGTCGGCCGGGGTACTTGAGGCCTGCTCGTCGGCCGGGTCCCCTGCGGCTCGCCCGTCGGCCGGGATGGCTGAGGCATGGTCGTCGGCCGGGTCGCCTGCGGTCTGCTCGTCAGCTGGGTCTGCGGTCTGCTGTTCGGCTCGGACACGTGAGGTTCGCCCCGCGCCCGGGACGCCCGAGGTCCGTTCCTCGGCTCGGTTTTCGGCGGCCTGCTGCTCGGCGGGGACGCCTCCGGCTGGTTCCTCGGCCGGGGCGTCGGCGGCCGGCCGGGCGCCCGGGTTCTCCGCGGTCGTCTCGTCGTCCGGGGCCTCCGTGGTGGGCCGGGCCGCCGGGATCTCCGCCGCGGTCCGGGGGGCAGAGCGGTCCCGAGGCGGTTCCGCGGCCGTCTCGGTGGCCGGTGGTGGGGGAGGGTTTCCCTGAACGGCGCGGTCGGGGCCGGGGCGCCGGCCGGGGGATTCGTTCACGGACACGCAGTGAATCCTCCCAGCCCATCGCCGGGAACGTGCGGGAGGTGTCCGTTGTGTCGCCCGATCGACGCCTCGGCGGGAACGCGGATCAGATCCCGAGCCGGGCCGCGATGCCGTCCAGGATGCATTCCAGGCCGAATTCGAACTGCCACTGCGAGTCGTCCTCGTTGGAGCCTTCGATGATGTAGCGGGTGAGCGTCGGATAGCGGCCGGTGCCGATCAGCCACCGGACGTACGGCAGGTAGGCGATCCTCGCCTCCTCCTCCGATGCCCAGCCGCCCCTCCGTACGGCCTCCCGCCGGATCACCTCGTCGGCCGTCGCCCCGCGTACGAAGGCGTTGACGGTGCCGAACACGGCCATCATCGTGTCGACCTCGAGACCGAGCCCGTCGAGTGAGCGGAGCATGTCCTCGACGCGCTCGACCAGGTTCGGCGTGAGCACGTGAGGCGTGCGCGCGAGCGCCGCGGTCAGCCAGTGGTGCCGCAGGCCGACGGCGCGGAGTTCGCCCGCGAAGCCTCGTGCGAGCTCCCTCCAGCCGGTGGCGCGGGGGAGCTCGATCTCGGCTGCCACCGCGTCGATCATCAGCTCGAGCACGTCGTCCTTGCCCGCGACGTACCGGTACAGCGCCATGGTCGCGACGCCCAGGCGCTCGGCCAGCCGCCGCATCGAGACCGCGTCGAGCCCCTGCTCGTCGGCGATCTCCACCCCGGCGCGCGCGATCTGGTCGTGGGTCAGCGCGGGCCGGGGACCGCGGGCGGGGCGTTCGAGGCGCTCCCAGATGGTCACGCGCGCTTCCGGCGCCGTGCCGCCGTCGCCGTCCTCCGCCGTCATCGGGCCCCTTCCCGCAGGTCAACGTGCGTACATCGTATCAGTTCTTGTACGGCGTACGCAGATGTGCGTACGATGTACACAACTCGTGTACGACGTACGCTGTTTCAGAACGGGGTGACCATGAGCGATTCGGAGATCGCGGTCTGGGCCGAGGGGCTGCGCAAGCGGTTCGGCCGGACCGAGGCCCTGCGAGGGATCGACCTGGAGGTGGCACGCGGCACCGTCTGCGGGCTCCTCGGGCCGAACGGCGCGGGCAAGAGCACCGCGGTGCGCGTGCTGACCACCCTCGCCCTCCCGGACGCGGGGCAGGCCCGGGTGGCCGGATACGACGTCGTCCGCGACGCCGACGAGGTGCGCTTCCGTATCGGCCTGGCTGGCCAGCACGCCTCGATGGACGACAAACTCAGCGGTCGCGACAACCTGCGGATGTTCGGCCGTCTCTATCACCTGCCCGAGCGCGTCGCCCGTGCCAGGGCGGACGAGCTGCTCGAGAGGTTCGGCCTGGCGCACGCCGCCGACCGGGTCGTGGGGACCTACTCCGGCGGCATGCGGCGTCGCATCGACCTGATCGCCAGCCTGATCGTCGCCCCGCCGGTGCTGTTCCTCGACGAGCCGACCACCGGGCTGGACCCGCGCAGCCGCGGCGAGATCTGGGACACCGTCCGCGAGCTCGTCGCGGGCGGGACGACGGTCGTGCTCACGACGCAGTACCTCGACGAGGCCGACCAACTCGCCGACCGGATCGCGGTGATCGACCACGGACAGGTGATCGCCTCCGGCACTCCCGACGAGCTGAAGGCCACGATCGGCACCCGCGTCGATGTCGTCGTCCGGGACGCGGCGACCCTCGACACGGCCGCGACGGTGCTGAGGAGGACCGCCGGCGCCGAGCCCGAGGTCGACCACGCCAACCGGAAGGTCGGGGTGCCAGTCAAGGGCTCGGTGTCCTTCACCGACATGGTGCTCGAACTGGACCGTGCCGGCGTCGCGGCCGAGGACGTCGCCATGCGTCGCCCGACGCTCGACGAGGTGTTCCTCCGCCTGACCGGCGCTCCCACGGCAGAGGAGGTGGCGGCGTGAGCGCGGGAGACGGCGTGCGCGGCGGAGCCCGCGTAGGCGGGGAAGCCGGCATGGGCGGCGGAGCCGGCGTGGGCGTCCTGCGGCTGCCGACGCGGCCCGCGTCGGCCATCGGGCGGCTCCGGTGGGCGCTCGCCGACGGGCGGACGATCGTGCGGCGGAATCTCGGCCACCTGAAGTCGCAGCCGGGAGAGCTGGTCGGCCAGCTGGTGTTCCCGGCGGTCATGGTGGTGATGTTCGGCTACGTGTTCGGCAGCGCCATCCCGGTCCCGGGCGGGGGGAACTACCGCGAGTACCTCATGCCCGGCCTGTTCGGGATGACCGCGTTCACGGGCGTGCTGGCCACCTCGATGGTGGTCGCCCAGGACGCCGGCCGCGGTGTCATGGACCGGTTCCGGTCCATGCCGATGGCACGGTCGGCGGTGCCGTTCGGGCAGACGGGCGCGGACATCATCACCGGCGCGCTCGGCATGGTGGTCATGGTCGCCTGCGGTTTCGCCGTCGGCTGGCGCCCGCACGAGGGACCGGTTCGGACCCTGACCGCCTTCGCCCTCCTGGTCCTCATGCGTTACGCGATCAGCTGGGGCGGTGTGCTGCTCGGCCTGCTGATCAAGGAGGAGACGCTGGACAACCTCGTTCCGCTGATCTTCCCGATCACGATGGTGTCCAACTCGTTCGTGCCGACCACGGGTATGCCGGCGTGGCTGCGCTTCATCGCCGACTGGAACCCGGTCAGCGCGATCGTCGCGGCGTGCCGCGATCTGTTCGGCAGCCCCGGCGTGGTCGGGAACGCCCACCTCGTGTGGCCCCTCCGCCACCCGGTGGCCGCGACCCTGCTGTGGTCGGCCGTTCTGCTGCTCGTCTTCGTCCCGGCGGCGGTACACCGGTACCGCACGGTGAACCGCTGACGGCCGCCCCGGACCGGACCGGCGGCGGCCGCCCCGGACCGGACCGGCGGCGGCCGCCCCGGACTGGTCGGGGCCGCCCAGCCCTGGACCGGCCGAGGTCACGACGGCGCCGGGTCCGCGCCGGCGCCCTGGTCGTCGGCACCGTGGCCGGACCGGAGCATGGCCATCGCGTTCGGGAAGGGCACGGCGCCGGCCTCGACGATCCGCCGCGCCAGCGGGCGAAGGAGCTCGGCCAGCCGGGCCGCGCCGTCCCGGCCGAGGGCGTCCAGCGGCGGGCGGGCGAGCCGGTCGGTGACGTCCTCGATCGCCCGCCGGTCCGCACGGCCCTCGGCGGTGATCGCGCCGTCCGCGTCGAGGAGGCCCCGGTCCCGCAGCCGGTCGGCGGCGGCCGTCCACTCCTGTTCGGTCCAGCCCCGGTAGTCGCGCTGCTCGGGCGGGGTGAGGCCGAGTGCGCCCGCGACGACGTTCGCCTCGCAGCCGTCGAGCCCGGCGGCGAGCAGGGCGGCGACGTGCCCGTCCCCGCGGAACTCCCGGAGCGCGGTGACGGCGTGCCACAGCGCCAGGCGCGGCTCGGCCGGCCGGGGCAGAGCGGCGTGCGCCGCGAACAGGACGCGGCCCGGGGCCGGCGCCGCCTCCGCCGCCCGCCCCGCCAGGGCCGCGGCCTCCGCGACGTCGGCCGAGTCCACCAGGTCGCCGAGCAGGCGGCGCAGGGACCGGTCCACGACGGCCGTCCGGGCGGCCAGGACGGTCTCGGGCGAGGAATAGCGCCAGGCGTCGGGGATCGCGCGGGCGACCATGCGCGGCGCGAAGTTGTAGAACGCGGCCGTGACCACCTCGGGGGAGGGCGCGCCCAGGGCCGCCGACCGGGAGGCGAAGTAGCCCATCCAGAAGCCCTTGAGGCCCGCGTCGGCGTACGCCGCCTTGGCCTCCGGCGCGAAGTAGACGAACGCGTGACAACACTCGATCAGCCGCCAGGTCTCGTCCATCGGACCCTCCTCGTCGCCGTCGCCGGGCCGCCCATCGTCGCACGGGACGACGCACTGATCTTCTGGAGCGTTGATCTCCGGATAGCCGGTGATCTCCGAGAGTGGTGATCTTCGGGGAACCGGGACCGTGGCGACGGGCGACGCCTCCGGTAGGGTGGAACCGCCGTCGACCTCGTACGGGAGAGACTTCGCACAGCGTGGTGCGGGGCGCCGAAGGAGCAACCCTCCCCGGAACCTCTCAGGCAAAAGGACCGTACGAGTTAGGCACCTCTGGAAAGCAGGCCGGCGATCCACGCCAGACCTCACCGAAGGTGCAAGCCGCGCTCCGGCGCGGTGAAGCTCTCAGGTTCACTGACAGAGGGGGAGACCGGCCACCGGCCTGCCCGGTGGTGGTTGCGCATCCATCGCACCAGGAGGCTCCCCAATGACCGAGGTCCCCTTCGCCGATCGGCACATCGGGCCGTCGCGCGGCGACCGCGCCGAGATGGCCAAGGCCGTCGGCTTTCCGAGTGTTAAGGCCCTCGTCGACGCCGCCGTGCCCACGGTGATCCGTACCGACCGTCCGCTGGATCTGCCTCCGGCGCTCACCGAGGTGCGGGCGCTGGCCCGGCTGCGTGAGCTGGCCTCGGAGAACCAGGTCCTCACCTCGATGATCGGTCTGGGCTACCACGGCACGGTCACGCCCGGGGTGATCCTCCGGAACGTCCTGGAGAACCCCGGCTGGTACACCGCCTACACGCCGTACCAGCCGGAGATCTCCCAGGGCCGCCTCGAGGCGCTGCTGAACTTCCAGACCGTCGTGAGCGACCTGACGGGGCTGCCGGTCTCGAACGCCTCCCTGCTCGACGAGGGCACCGCGGCGGCCGAGGCGATGACCCTCGCGCACCGGGCTTCAAAGGCCGGGGACACCTTCCTGATCGACGCCGACGCGCTGCCGCAGACGATCGAGGTCATCCGTACGCGGGCGTTGCCGCTGGGCATCGACGTCGTCGTCGCCGACCTGTCCGAGGGACTGCCGGACGGCGAGTTCTTCGGCGTCCTGCTGCAGTACCCCGGCGCGAGTGGCGCCGTGCGCGACCTGTCGGCCGTGACGGAGGCCGCGCACGAGCGCGGCGCGCAGGTCGTCGTGTCCGCAGACCTGCTGGCGCTGACGTTGCTCACGCCGCCGGGGGAGTTCGGCGCGGACATCGCGGTCGGGACGTCGCAGCGGTTCGGCGTGCCGTACGGCTTCGGCGGCCCGCACGCCGGCTACATGGCCGTACGCGAGGGCCTGCAGCGGCAGCTGCCCGGCCGCCTCGTCGGCGTGTCCGTCGACGTGGACGGCGGTCCGGCCTACCGCCTGGCGCTGCAGACGCGCGAGCAGCACATCCGCCGCGAGAAGGCCACGAGCAACATCTGCACCGCCCAGGTGCTGCTGGCCGTGATGGCGAGCATGTACGCCGTCTACCACGGCCCGGAGGGACTGCGGGGCATCGCCGAACGGGTCCACGAGCAGGCCGTACGCCTCGCGGGCGGCCTCGCCGCGGTCGGCGCCGAGATCGTCCACGAGACCTTCTTCGACACCGTGCTCGCCCGCGTCCCGGGGCGCGCCGAGGAGGTCGTACGACGGGCGCGCGAGCGCGGGATCAACTTCCGGCTCGTGGACGCCGACCACGTGGGGATCGCCTGCGACGAGACCACGACGGACGAGCACGTCGCCGCGGTGTGGCGGGCGTTCGGCCTGGCCGACAACGAGGCCCTGTCCGTCCACGCGGGGGCCGCGCTGCCTCCGGCCGTCCGTCGGGAGAGCGGCTACCTGACGCACCCGGTCTTCCACGCGCACCGCTCGGAGACGGCGATGCTCCGGTACCTGCGTCGCCTGCAGGACAAGGACATCGCCCTGGACCGCTCGATGATCCCGCTGGGCTCGTGCACGATGAAGCTCAACGCGACCACCGAGATGGAGCCCATCACCTGGCCGGAGTTCGCGCAGATCCATCCGTTCGCGCCGTTGGAGCAGGCGCGCGGCTACGTCCGGCTGATCGAGGAGCTGGAGACCTGGCTCGCGGAGATCACCGGGTACGCCAAGGTCTCGGTGCAGCCGAACGCCGGCTCCCAGGGTGAGCTGGCCGGCCTGCTCGCCGTACACGGCTACCACGCCGCCCGCGGCGAGGGCCACCGGAACGTCTGCCTCATCCCCTCCTCGGCGCACGGCACCAACGCCGCCAGCGCGGTCATGGCCGGGATGCGCGTGGTCGTCGTCAAGAGCACCGACCACGGCGACATCGACCTCGACGACCTGCACGCAAAGATCGACAAGCACCGCGACCAGCTTGCCGCGATCATGGTCACGTACCCCTCGACGCACGGCATCTACGAGGAGACCATCACCGAGGTGTGCAAGAGCGTGCACGACGCGGGCGGGCAGGTGTACGTCGACGGCGCCAACCTCAACGCCCTGGTCGGCCTGGCCCGGCTCGGGGAGTTCGGCGCGGACGTCTCCCACCTGAACCTGCACAAGACCTTCTGCATCCCGCACGGCGGCGGCGGTCCCGGCGTCGGCCCGGTGGGGGTGCGCGAGCACCTGGTGCCGTTCCTGCCCAACCACCCGTTGCGGCCGGAGGCGGGCCCGGAGACGGGCAGCGGCCCGATCTCCGCCGCGCCCTGGGGCTCGGCGGGCATCCTGCCGATCTCCTGGACCTACATCGCGATGATGGGCGCCGACGGGCTGCGCGCGGCGACGGAGACGGCGGTGCTGGCCGCCAACTACGTCGCCAAGCGACTGTCCGGCCACTACCCGGTGCTCTACACCGGCCGGGGCGGCCTGGTCGCGCACGAGTGCATCATCGACCTCCGCAGGATCGCCAAGGACGCGAAGATCACGGCGGAGGACGTCGCCAAGCGGCTCATCGACTACGGCCTGCACGCGCCGACCCTGGCCTTCCCGGTCGCGGGCACGCTGATGATCGAGCCCACGGAGAGCGAGGACCTGGCCGAGCTCGACCGTTTCTGCGACGCCATGATCCAGATCCGCCAGGAGATCGAGCGGGTGGCGGCAGGGGAGTACGACGCCGACGACAACCCGCTGAAGAACGCCCCGCACACGGCCGCGTCGCTGCTCACCACGGACTGGAAGCACTCCTACAGCCGGGAGGACGCGGCGTACCCGCTGCCCGCCCTGCGGGAGAACAAGTACTGGCCGCCGGTGCGCCGCATCGACCAGGCGTACGGCGACCGCAACCTGGTGTGCTCCTGCCCGCCGCCGGAGGCCTTCGAGTCCTGAGGCCGGGCCGCTGAACGACGGCGGGACCGCGGGTCGCCCCGCGGTCCCGCCGTCTCATCGTGCCGTCAGATGCTCTTCTTCGTGGTGCACCAGTGGTCCTTCTTCTTCGGGATGTCGAAGATGAACTTGACGTGGTAGTAGCCGAACGACCGGCCGTACTGCTGCGAGTGGAATCCGTGGACCTTGTTGTCGGACACGGCCTTCCCGGTCGAGTACTTCTCGTCGTTGGGGAGCCCGCCCTCGTCTCTGACCTGGATGTCGTTGGCCGTGCGCTTCCCGTAGCCCTTGAGCTTGATCCGGTAGTCGACCTGGTAGATCCCCCAGCTGGCCTTGTAGACGTAGAGGGTTCCCTTGTCGCCCTGCTTGCTCGTGCAGCTGACGGTGACGGGCTTGACCTTGGCCGCGGCTTCGGCGGTTCCGCTCAGGCTCGCCGTGGCCAGGCCGATGACGGCCGCCGTGGCGACGAGCGCGGTCTTGCGAAGGGTGAGGCGCACTGCGTTGCTCCTTGATCTTGTTGCTTCGAGCAAAGATCAACTCTGCTGAGCCGGGTGCGCCGGGACAAGAGCCTCAGGTCCCCATCACGGGCCCCTCGCGATAGGGCTGAGGACCCGGGGTCCGGCGGGCCACCTGTTCGTGTCAGCGATGAGTTTTTCGGCTCGCCGTGGTCTAACGTGGGTGACCTGCGAACCCGCAGGTCAATGACGACATTTCGGGTATCGGACCGCATTTCTGGGCGACGTCAGGGCGCTCGGCTGCGGAGAGGAGTGACCATGAGCGGCGTACGCGTACTCGTCGGCACGCGCAAGGGCGCGTTCATCCTGACCTCGGACGGCCGACGGGAGGACTGGGAGATCAGCGGGCCGCACTTCGGCGGCTGGGAGATCTACCACCTCACCGGTTCTCCGGCCGACCCGTCACGGCTGTACGCCTCGCAGTCCACCGGGTGGTTCGGGCAGCTGATCCAGCGGTCCGACGACGGCGGCCGGACCTGGGAGGCGATGAGCAACCGGTTCGAGTACGACGGCGTCCCCGGCACCCACCAGTGGTACGACGGCACGCCGCATCCCTGGGAGTTCGCGCGGGTCTGGCACCTGGAGCCGTCGCCGGCCGATCCCGACACGGTCTACGCCGGGGTCGAGGACGCGGCGCTGTTCCGGTCGACGGACGGCGGTCAGAGCTGGCAGGAGCTGCCAGGGCTGCGCGGGCACGGCTCGGGACCGTCCTGGCAGCCGGGAGCGGGCGGGATGTGCCTGCACACGATCATCCTCGACCCGGCCGACGCGCGGCGGATGTTCGTGGCGATCTCGGCCGCGGGCGCGTTCCGCACCGACGACGGCGGCGAGACCTGGCGGCCGATCAACCGCGGCCTGCGCTCCGAGGGCATTCCGGACCCCGACGCCGAGGTAGGCCACTGCGTCCACCGCCTCGCGATGCACCCGTCGCGGCCGGAGACCGTCTACATGCAGAAGCACTGGGACGTCATGCGGACCGACGACGCCGGCGACTCCTGGCACGAGGTCAGCGGCGACCTGCCGACCGACTTCGGCTTCCCCATCGCGGTGCACGCCCACGAGCCGGACACCGTCTACGTCGTCCCGATCAAGAGCGACTCCGAGCACTACCCACCGGAGGCGCGGCTGCGCGTCTACCGCAGCCGTACGGGCGGGAACGACTGGGAGCCGCTCACGAAGGGGCTCCCGCAGCGCGACTGCTACGTCAACGTGCTGCGCGACGCGATGGCCGTCGACGCGCTCGACTCCTGCGGCGTCTACTTCGGCACGACCGGCGGGCAGGTGTACGTCTCGGCCGACGCCGGCGACACGTGGGCGCCCATCGTCCGGGACCTCCCGGCCGTCCTGTCCGTCGAAGTCCAGACACTGTCGTGATCCGCGTCGTACTGCCGGCGCACCTGAAGGTCCTCGCCCAGGTACACGGCGAGGTGCAGCTCGACGTGCCCGCGCCGGCCACGCCGGGCTCCGTTCTCGACGCGCTGGAGGCCCGCTACCCGGTGCTGCGCGGCACGATCCGCGACCACGGCACACAGCGGCGCCGGGCGTTCGTCCGGTTCTACGCCTGCGAACAGGACCTGTCCCACGAGCCGCCCGACACGCCACTACCCGAGCCGGTCGCGGCCGGAGCCGAGCCGTTCATGATCATCGGTGCCATGGCGGGGGGCTGACGGCCGGGGATCAGGTGTGCCGTCGCACCGAGGTCGTATCGCTTGTCAGCGGCGATCCGCTCGCTGCCACGGGCAGGAGGTCGGGTACGCGGGCACCGTTGCCGTCGACCAGGACCGAGTGCGTCTCGCCCGCTTTGAAGGCGTGGCGTTCGCCCCATTGTCGCAGCGTGACGATCACGGGGAAGAGGTCTTTGCCCGCCTCCGTGAGCGCGTACAGCCTGCGTCTGCCCGAAGGGGCGTCGACCTGGGTGAGCAGGCCGTGGGCGGTGAGCTTGCGGAGCCGTTCGGTGAGGATGTTGCGGGCGATGCCGGTGCGCTGCTGGAAGTCGGTGAACGAACGGGCGCCGTCCATCGCGTCGCGGATGATGAGCAGGCTCCACCGGTCGCCGACCAGATCGACCGTGCGGGCGACCGGGCAGCTCGGGTCCGTCCACGCAGGGCTCTGTCCGCCGGTGTCGTCGCCTGCCATCACCCCTCCAATGAGTTGCTTATTGAAACCATTCTGGCCTAACCTCCAATCGGTTGCAAAACAAAACCAAATGGGGGTGTCTGTGAACTGGAGGACGAGGCTGCTGCTGGCGGTGGTGTGCGGGGTCGCGGTGGCGAGCGTCTACGCCGGGCAGCCGGTGCTGGGCCCGATGGGGCGCGACCTGGGCGTTCCGGTCGATTCGCTCGGCTGGTTCGTGGCCACCGGCCAGCTCGGCTATCTGGCAGGACTGGTGCTGCTGGTGCCGTTGGGCGACGTGCTCGACCGCAGGCGCTTGATCGCCGCGCACCTCGTCCTGGTGGCCGCAGGAATGGCGATCACTGCGGCCGCCCCGGTCGCCTGGGCGGCATTCTCCGGACTGGCCGCGGCGGGCGTGTTCGCGGTGGTGGTGCAGACCGCCGTCGCGTACACGGCAGCGGTCTCTCCGTCGGCCGAGCGCGGGCGCAACCTCGGCATCGTGACCTCGGGCGTGGTGATCGGCATTCTGGGCGCGCGTGTCATCGCGGGGGTCCTCGCGGACCTGTGGGGATGGCGGAGCATCTACCTGACCCTGGCGATCCTCGCCGCCGTGCTCGCGCTGCTCACCCTTACCCTGCTGCCCGCGGATGTTCGCCCGAACACGGCACGGTACGGGCAGGTCCTTCGGTCCTTCGGTGGGCTGTTCGCCCAGCCGGTGTTCCTCAGCCGCGGGCTGATCGCGTTCTTCCTGTTCGCCTCGTTCGGCACCCTGTGGAGCGGCATGGCCCTGCCGCTGGCCGGTGCGCCGTGGCACCTCAGCGAAGCGCAGATCGGGCTCTTCGGCGTCGCCGGGCTGGCCGGAGCTCTCGGTGCCGCCCGGTCGGGACGCTGGGGCGATGCCGGGCACGCGCGCCGGGTCACCGGCATCGCACTCGCACTCCTGCTCGCCTCCTGGGCCGTGATCGGGCAGCTATCGTGGTCGCTTCCGCTGCTGATCCTCGGCGTGATCCTGCTCGACTTCGCCGTTCAAGCCGTGCACGTGAGCAACCAGCACACTCTCACCACCGCTTACCCCGACCGCACCAGCACCACCATCGGCGCCTACATGGTCTTCTACTCCCTCGGTTCCGCCCTGGGAGCAGCCGCGACCACGGCCCTGTTCGACGCCACCGGCTGGATCGGCCCGGCCATCCTCGGCGCGACGCTCGCGCTCTGCGCACTCGCCACCTGGGCATTCAGTGCCCACACGCCGGGTCGCGCCCCTGCAAACGCTGTCGCTTGTCAGGATCTGGCTCAAAGGCCGTGAAGCGGTTACAGAGGGCGATGGTTCCAGTCGTGGGAGGTCCGGCTTGGTCACCGCACACCACCTACGCCGAGCCGCCGGCCGCGGAGGCGAGTGAAGACACCGACTGTGGAGGCGGGTAGACGCGGGCTGCAGGGCGGGTAGAGGCGGGCTGCGGGGGCGGGTAGAGGCCGGGTGCCCTCCGTCCGGCGGAGGGCACCCGGCCATGGGGGTCAGGCGCCGGCGAGGACGAGCAGCGTCGATTCGGCCGTCTCGTCGACCAGCGCGCCGCGGATCTCCTCGGGCCGGTAGTGCCGCAGCGGCACCGCGAACACCGCCGTCGCGCGGCGGCCCTCGTACTCCGCCGTGTAGCAGAGCACCCGGACGTCCTGCTCGTCCCAGGTCTCCTTCAGCCCCGACCGGAGCAGCCCGCTGACGCGGCGGTACGCGGGGCTGCGGTGGAGTTGCTGGAGACTGGACTCCAGGGGCATCTCGAACGACCGGTCCGCGAGCGGATGCCGTAGCCGTACCCGCAGCCGTCGCAGCGGCAGCAGCCACATGCGGTCGGCCTCCGGCGACAGCGCGACCAGGGCCGCGACCTCGCCGAGGAGCGTCGCTCCGGCGGCCCACGGATGGGCGGCCAGGCCACCGCCCCACCACCGGTCCGCCTGCGTCCCGAGCAGCGCCGCGGCCAACAGCAACCCCGCGCGGCCGAAACCACGCCCGGTCACCGGCGTACGGCGGGTGCTCATGCAGCCGCAGGAGGAATCGGGTGCGGAGATCCGCGCGTAGACCAGGTACCCGAGGAAGCCGGTGGCGAGCACGGCGGCCGCCACCGCCTCGCCCGCGTACACGGGCGGCAGGAGCAGCACCGCGGCCAGCGCCAGTTCGAGCGCACCGGTCAGCCGGTAGGCGAGCAGCGCGCGGCCCGCGCCGACCAGCGACGGCAGCGCCGACCGCTCGGCGGAGCGACGGGCCGACCGGCCGGCGAACTTGATCGCGCCGGACCACAGCAGGGTGCCACCGACGAACAGTGGCTGAACCGACGCCGACCACTCGATCATCTGTATTCCCCTCCTCGGCTAGACACCGGCGTAGACGGTTGCGATGTCCACCTCATTGGTGTCGGGCCGCCAGGCGCCGATCACCTTGACGTGCTTGCCGACCTGCAGGCGGGTGAGGTCGGCGACGGCCGGCGCGTGGTTGTACACCGCGGCGGTCGTGCCACTGATCACATGGCCGACGACCCTCTTGCCGGCGTGGTCGAGGTGCAGCCGCTTGCTCTCGATCGACGCGATCGACGCGTCCAGGTTGACGATGTTCACCCAGATCGCGTCGGCGGCGAGCGAGCCGTCGGGCAGGCGCACGCCGCGGGCGTAGAACCCGTCACCCACCTTGATCTGCTCGAACGTCGTCGGGCGGAGCTTCCAGATGCTGGTGCCGTCGGTGACGTGGATCCGGTGGAGGGTCCGGTCGGAGCCGGACGCCTTGATCAGAGATCCGCTGATCGCGGTGATCCGGCCCTCGGCGAAGTTCGGGTCCAGGGCGCCAGGGTCGAGGTCGAGCCGGGGAGGTGCGGCGAAGGCGGCCTCCGGGGCGAGGGAGCCGAGCGCGGTGGCTCCGGCGACGGCGGAACCGCCCAGGACCGCGGAGGTCAGGAATCGGCGGCGGTCTGGCTGGGGCATGGCGGGGCCTCCGGTCAGCTGTCGATTCGGGCGGCGGAAAGACCGCTGGACAGGTCGAGGATGGCGCTGTACGCCGAGGGGGTCAGGTCGATGAGGCGGTTCGTGTAACAGGTCGAACCGCAGCAGGAGCGCTCGCCGCAGAAGGCGTTGGTGTCCGGCCCGCAGTCGGCGATGGACACGCTCACGCACTTGCCGCTGCAGGTGCTGGTCACGTAGAAGACGTGGCCGCAGGTGCGCCGGGACAGGCCCTCACCGCACTGGTCGGGCCGGGTGATGTTGAAGCAGGCGTCGGACGTGTTGGGCCACGCGCACTGGTGGGATCCCGAGTTGCAGGTGCCGCAGGCGCCGTGGCCGGCGCTGCCGCACGGCCCCCAGGAGCTACCACAGCAGAACCAGGACATCTCGCCAAAGGCGGGAGAGCTGCTGTTGGAACAGCCCATGACAGTCTCCGTTCGGTGGATTCGAGGTGACAGGCCTGCCCGGGATGCCTCCGATGGTGAGGAAGGAAACTTACGGAGTCAACGGACGAGTAAAAAGAAAGTTTCTACAAACGGCGGCCTGCGTTCTTAGCAGATCCCCACGCCCGCGCTCGTCAGGGCGGCGGGCGTATCGCCGCTATCCATCTGAATCGGTGGTCGATGTCCGGAACAGGCCACTGACGCGGGAGTAGCCGCTAGACGCATGTCCCGTGTGCGAATTGCGACGAACTGCTTGCGGAGGGTTATCGGCCTCGCAACGATGGTGCTGCGGAATCCCCCCAAGGAGGCACGATGGCGATCAAAGAAAGCCCGACGTTCCGGCGGCGCCGCGTGGCGCTGGAGCTGCGCCGGCTCCGCGAAAGAAGCAACCTCACGCTGGAACAGGCGTCGAGGCACCTAGAGTGCTCACCCACCAAGCTCAGCCGAATGGAGACGGCGCGGACGCCGCTGCACCCGCGCGACGTCCGCGACCTGCTCGACCTGTACGGCGTCACGGACGAGAAGGTCCGCGAGACGCTCACCGGCCTCGCCCGCGACTCACGCAAGAAGGGCTGGTGGCAGGGGTACGACGACGTCCTCCCCGCCCAGTTCTCGATCTTCCTGGGCCTGGAGACGGCGGCCTCGTCGATCGAGGCGTACCGCTCCCAGCTCCTCTACGGCCTCTTCCAGACCCCCGACTACGCTCGCGCCCTGATGGGCGTCGACGTCCTCCGCCTCAAACCGGAAGAGGTCGACCGCCGCGTCGAGCTGCGCATGGCCCGGCAGGAGCTCCTCACCAAGGAGGACCCGCTACGCGTCTGGGCCATCCTCGACGAGTCGGTCCTCCACCGCATCGTCGGCGGCCGCCAGGTCATGCGCGCCCAGCTCCAGCACCTGCTGCAACTGTCCGAACTCCCCAACGTCGTCATCCAGATCCTCCCGTACGAGGCGGGCCCGGTGCTCGCCACGCCGGAGTCGTTCAACTACCTCCGGTTCCCCGACCCGACGGACTCGCCGATCGTCTACATGGAGTACTCCACGGGCGCGCTCTATCTGGAACGCAAGGAGGAAATCCAGGAATATAGGAAGATGGTCGATCACCTGATCGCGAACGGCGTGGGCGTCGACAAGTCGCTCGCGATGATCGCGGCGGTGATGGACCAGCTGTAGCCGACCGACGGAAGAGGGCGTGTCGTGGCAGCACCGGAGCTGGCAGGAGCCGACTGGCGCAAGAGCAGCCGCAGCAATCCGCAAGGCGGGGACTGCGTCGAGGTCGCGGCGATGCCCTGGCGTAAGAGCGCGCGCAGCAATGCCCAGGGCGGCTCGTGCGTCGAGGTGGCGGTGGTCGTCCACTGACGGGCCGCCGGACACCCGCCTGGTGCAGCAAGTAGCCGACCAGGACGGCGGCGGCGTTCCATCGCTTGAGCGTAGCGATGGCAGACGTGCGCGGACGGGGGCCGGTGTGGAGTGGATCGAGCGTGTGGTCGTGCGCGACGGTGTCCGCCTGCGGTGCCTCGACAGCGGCGGGTCAGGACCACCGGTCGTGCTGCTGCACGGCCTGGCCGGTCACGCGGGAGAGTGGGAGGCGACGGCACGGCCGCTCGGCCGCCGACACCGCGTCGTCGCGGTCGACCAGCGTGGACACGGCCGCAGCGAACGGTACCCCGGTGACGTGTCCCGCGCCGCGTACGTCGCGGACGTCGTCGCCGTCATCGAGCGGCTGGGGATGGGCGCGGTGGCGCTGATCGGTCAGTCGCTGGGCGGGCACACCGCGATGCTGACGGCCGCCGCGTGCCCGGAACTCGTCGACGCGCTCATCCTCGTCGAGGCCGGTGCCGATGGCCCGAATCCGTCCGTCCCCCGGCTCCGGTGTATGGCAGGCTTCCTTGTCGACGTTGTCCGGTAAGGGGCCTTAAGGGGGAGCATGCGTAGGTTTAGGGGGATCCGCTATGAGTCGGGGCTCCAAAGGACGCTACGTCAGATTAAGGGGCTTCCCCGGTGGCAGGCAGTGCTGGTGCTGCTACCGATGCCGCTGCTTTTCGTCGGTGGTGCGCTCGGTGGCGGCCTCGGCGGCCTTGCGACCGCGGTGAACGCGGGGGTGGCTCGGAGACAACAGATGTCGGCGGCGGCCATCGCCCTTGCGATGCTCAGCGTCAGCGCTTTCGCCTACGGCACCTACTTCATCGTGGCCGGCGCACTGCTGCACACGATGGGTTCACCCTCGGGTACGCCTCGAACGCCGGCCATTTCGGAGCCTACGCCGATACCGATCACGAGGTCTCCCATTCCGCCGTCGTCGGTTCCGACGACCGTCGTGCCGACGCCGGGCGTCATCGGCCCGAGGGGCATCGAGCTGACCTGGCCGGCTTTCGTCAACGCCACCGGCCTACCCGCCAACGACGTTATGGGGTACCTGGTGTATCGCAGCGGCCCCTACAAACCCTTCACGGCCTCAACGCCGGAGGTGATCGCGACGCTGGGCCCGCATGACACCAGGTACGTCGACCCGGCCGTACCCACCCTCACCGGCCCGAGCGGAGGAAGCTACACCTACCGGGTGACCGTGTCGACCAGGTCGGGGGCGACGATCCCAGGCCCGAACCTGCCGGTACAGTTCCCGTCGGCCGGTCGTACCGAGATCATCCTACGCGCCAACGCGGCCGCGATGCTGTCCTCGGACCGCCCGAAAACCGTTGTCGCCGCCGGCCAATCGAGCCAACCGCCGCTGAGGGCGGGCCACCATACCGGCGGCGCCGGCGTCGACCGCGTGATCTTCGGCTTCGGGCGGCTACCCACGCTGCTCCGCCACGCGGCCAAGGTCGAGGCACATCTGCGCCTGTGGGACTGCGCCCTCGAATCCAGTGGGGACAAGGTCGGCTCGTTCCGGCTTTATGGACTGCGTCGCTCGTTCACCAGTTCCAAGGCGACATGGAACAACGCGGCGGCCCGCAAAGCGTGGACCGATCCCGGAGGCGACTACGGCGAACCAGCCCGCAAGGGCATTCTGGCCAACGCCGACGACCCGATGATGTGCGACCTCGACGCGACCGCGCTCGTACACGACTGGATCGGCTCACCCCGCTCTGAGCACGGGCTGCTGCTCAAGGCCGGAAACGAGACACCGGCTCCGCAAAATCAGATGACTTTCTTCGGGCTGGGCACAGAAGGGAACGACAACCCCGGGCTGGACCCGACACTTGTGATCACCTACACGTCGCGCAAGTGAGCCCGCGCCGCCAGCCGCTGAAGTCAGGCAGTCCCGTTGATCCATGAGGTCGGGCGGTTCACCCGGGTCGCGCAGCGCCGAAGTCACGCATGGTCACCGGCCGTGCGACGCTTGGGTCGTGTCCTTCCCTCCCGAGACCACCATCCTCCATGGCCGCAGACGCCGCCGGTTCGCGTACGCCCGTTTTCTCGCGCCGCTGATCCTCGTCGGCGGCTGCGGGCTGGCCGTCTCCTGGGACGCCGGGCTGTTCACCTCTGACGGCCGGTTCGCCGCGCTGGACGCCTGCACCCTCATGCCGCCACCGCAGCCGCTCGCGCCGCTGGTCTCCCACGGGGCCCGCGAACCGGGCGACTCCCGGCCCAAGAACTGGCTGGGCGGCCACAGCGGCGACGTGTCCTCCCAGTGCAAGTGGAGCAGCGTGCCGGCGGGCCAGGACCGGCCGTTCCGCACGGTTCGCATCCGCGTCCAGACCTGGATCCGCGAGGGCCACGTCTCCGCCGAGACGAGAGCGACACGGGATCAGGCCCAGTCGCGCGAACCGGCCGCCCGGAGCCACCGGACGCCGGCGACGCCGGTAGGCGTGGGCGAGCAGGGCTACACCTACGTCGACGACTCGAGCATCCAGATTCCGCTGCTGGAGACCAACATCTACGACATCCACGTCAAGTTCCGCGTGTCCAACGCCGTGGTGGACGTGTCCGCGCGCACCCACAGCAGGCCGGGCCCGAAGGAGACGGCCCTGGTCCTCGGCCTGGCGGAGGACGTCGCCCGCCGCATGTCCTGAACGGAGGCCGGATCAGAACGTAGCGGCAGCAATCACCCGCTGCTGCTCACGGCGGGGCTTCTTGCGGGCGACGCAGTCGGCTTCAAGGGGAATCCCACGATCAGCCCGATCTAACGGCTCACCGGTGGCAGAGGCGATGACGAAGGAAGGATCTTCCCGACCCTCAGCCACATCGGCTGGGCCTGCCTGACGGGTTTGGCATGCCGCCGACGTTCTCACTGGGTCAGATTCGACCGGCGGCCGTCGTGGCTACGAATAGTAGGTGGTCGTACTCGACGTAGTGCAGTGAGCCGGTGTAGCCGTAGGACAACGTGTTCGCACGCTTCTCTGCGCTGGTGACCTTCAGCGGCCAGACCGACGGCGTGGAAGGGGACGAAGCCCGGTCTGTCCCGTTAGGCTCATCGCAAAAAGCGGCGCCTACCCCCAAGGGCACGGAGAATGAGTGCGAGCGACGAGGCATCACTACGGACCCCGGCCTACGGGTCGTCGTGCGATCGGAGGGAGCGATGAGCACGACTCCGGGCGAGGCGACGGCCGACCCGTCGACCATTCTCGAAGAGGCCCGTAACCACGCCGAAAGCGGCGATCTCGAACGCGCCGCCGAGTTGTTCCGCAATGTCCTGGAGACCGGCGACACCTCCGAGCGAGCGCAGGCGGCGCTGGGCCTGGCGGTCGTGCTGGAGGGTCGCGGAGATCACGAGGGTGCCCGCGAGGCGGACCGGCTCGCGATCGCGACGGGGGATCCGGAGTACGGTGCCCGCGCCGCGTACCATCTCGCGCTGTCATGGGAGCGGGCCGGCGAGCGCGACCAGGCCCGCGACGCCTGGCGTACCGTCGTCGACTTCGGCAACCGCGCCTACCTCCCGCCGGCCTGCCTCGCGCTCGCCCAGATCGCCGACGAGGAGGGCGACGCCCGCCGAGCGTGCGAGTGGTGGGAGCAGGTCATCGCCACCGAGGATCCGGAGTACGCGCCGGTCGCAGCCCACGACCTGGCCCTTCGCCTGATCGAGTGGGGTGAGCCGGCCCGCGCACAGCGGGTGCTGTCCGGTGCGCTGGACCTCGTCGACCGGGGCCGTGACGCGCAGGCGCACGCCCGGCTCGCGGTCAGCCTGGGCATCGCCCACCTGGAGCAGGCGATCAACGCGTTCGGGAGCGTGACGCCGGGGGAGGACGCCGACCCGGACGTCGTCCCCCTGGCCATCGAGCTGCTCGCCCGGACGCTTCCCCTACGGGGCCGCGACGAGGCCGCCCAGGAGATCTGGCGGCGGGGCCTCGACGACCCCGCGCTCGGCGAGCACGTGCGCGCGAGGCTGCGCCGGACGTTCGCCGCCGAAGGCGAGGACCTCTGGTGGGAGAGCGAGGTGGAGTCCGCCGTACGCGCCAACTCCTTGCCGGCGCTCACCGGCGAGGTCTTCGGGGCGCTCGACCACATGTACGCGTTGATCGCCGCCCGCTACGCCAATGGCGCGGACGGCCTGCCCGCCGAGGCCTACGAGGTGATGGGGGAGGCCGTTCGGGTCGCCACGGCCTACCCATGGGGGCGCGCGCTGCAGGAGAGCTTCGCCGAGCGCCTCCGCCAGGCCATGGGCTCGGATATGCCCATCCTGCCCCCCGGCTGGCCCGACGCCGACCTCGGGTAGGGGCGGCCGGACCCCGGGCGTTCGCTCCCTTCGGCCTCATGCCCGGGTGCGAGCGACCTGGGCGGCTCCGAGTAGCTCCGCGTCGCCGCCCAGCTTCCCGACGGTGAGCGTCAGTGCTTCGTACGCCCCGGCGGGCATGTGCCGGCGCAGGCCGTCATGGAGACCTTCGATGACGGGAGCGGCCGCGGGGCCCAGCGTCCCGTCAACGACGATCATTTGCGGGTTGAGCATGACGCAGGCGGGGGCGAGGTGCTGCCCGACCAGGCGGCCGACGTCGTCGAGAACGCGCCGGACGGCGGGGTCGCCCTGGGCCACGAGCCCGAGGACGTCGTAGATGCTCACGTCGGCGCCGAGCATTGGGCGCGCGGCGTCGAGGATCTGGTCGGGACTGGCGACGATGCCCAGGCATCCGCGCGCCCCGCAGCGGCACATCGGGCCGGCGTCGTCGACGTGGAGATGGGAGAGCTCGCCGGCGAGGCCGTTCGCGCCGTGCACGAGCTGTCCGTTCACGATGAGCCCGGCGCCCATCCCGGTGACCAGCTTCAGGTAGATGACGTGCCGGCGGTCCCGGGCGGCGCCGAACGCCAGCTCGCCGAGGGCGGCGAGGTTGCACTCATTGTCGACCGTCGCGGGTACACCGAAGGCCGCGGTCAGGTCCGGTGCGAGGTCCCTGAACAGCCACGCGGACATGGGCGGAGCCTCCGCGGGCCGCGCGACGAACGCCTCGAGCCGCGAGAAGCCGACGCCTTGCTGATACGGGAAGGGCAGGCCGAGAACGATGTGGTCCACGGACGTCGAGTGGGCGGCCTTCTCGTGGGCGGTGGCCAGCAGCCGGGCGACCTCGGCGACGATGTCCGGGCACTGCAGCCAGTCGTACGGCTCCTCGACCCGCCCGAACAGCTGCCCGTCGGTCGAGACGAGCGCGGCACGGATGACCCGATGCGTGATGACGACGGCGCCGACCAGGGATGCCTTTCGTACGAGCCGGAGCGGTGTGGCGGGCCGACCCCGTATGCGCGCTGGACTGTGCCCATGAGCTTCTTCGAGTACGCCGCGGGCGAGCAGCCGGGCGGTCGCTCCCGTCACCGTGCTGACCGGAAGGGCGGCGAGCCGGGCGAGCTCGGCGCGGGTGAGGGCCTCGTGTTGGTCGAGGAGCTCGACGACGCGCCGTTCCGCGCCACGAGGACTCGTCGTCTCGAGTCCGTGTGTCACAGCGGCAATTATAGCTGATTCGGCGATTAATTGGCGTGATCGCAACACTTCTGCCCGTTGTATCCGGGTATGTCCGAGCGTTAAGTTCCGGCACACGACCTGCGCCGTCGCCTCGGCGCGGTCGCCGGAACCGGCGCGCGTCGAGGCGTGCCCTAAGGAGAGTCATGGCAGAGACCCCCGCCCGCTCGGGCCTCACCCGTCGTCAGATGCTCGTCGGCGGTGCCGCCGCAGCCGGCGCGGTCCTGGGCCCTGAGCTGCTCCGCGCCCGCACCGCGGAGGCGGCCGAGGCCCGGTCCACCGGCGCGCAGGCCACTGTCGACCTGACCAAGCCGACCTCGCCGTTCCCTCACGTGTGGGAGCGGGTCGTCGGCGGGGACTGGGCGAAGCAGGCGCTGCGCCGGGACTACCAGGACCAGTTGTTCGCGTGCCATGACGAGCTCGGCATCCAGTCGCTGCGCTTCCACGGCGTGCTCAACAGCTCGATGAGCACGTACTTCCCGACGGTCAACGGCCGGCCGCGCAATCCGGCGTTGTCGAAGGACGACTACTCCTTCTTCAACGTCGACCAGATCTACGACGCACTGGTCGACCACGGTATGCACCCCTATGTCGAGCTCAGCAGCATGCCGGCGGCCCTGCAGTCCGCCCCGCCACCCTTCGGCGTCTTCCTCTACGACTTCAACCAGATGGAGCCGAAGGACTACGCGCTCTGGGGCAAGGTCGTCGGGGACTTCGCGCGGCACATGGTCGACCGCTACGGCATCGGCGAGGTACGCAAGTGGCCGTTCGAAGTTTGGAACGAGCCGAATCTGTCCGTGTTCTTCAACGGGGACCAGCAGGCCTACTTCAAGCTGTACCGATACGCCGCGGAGGCGATCAAGAACGTCGACGCGAGTCTGCGGGTCGGTGGCCCGGCGACGTCGGCCGGCCAGCTCAGCTTCGGCCCGCCACGCTCTCCCGGCGTGCAGTACTACCGCGAGTTCATGCAGTGGGCCACCGCCAATGGTGTCCCGGTCGACTTCGGCGCCGCGCACGGGTACGAGACGGATACCGGTGCGGGGCCGAACGGAGCGGCGACATTCTTCAAGCAGAACCGCGCCGACACGCCTAAGGGCGTTTCCCTCTATATCTCCGAGACGAACGTCTCGGCGGACCTCGGCGACGCCGCACTCGACCGGTCCGACGCCGCGGCGAGCTTCCTGCGGACCATCATTGAGACGGCGGGGGTCGTGGACGCGTTGTCCTACTGGGCGTTCACCGACATCTTCGAAGAGGCCGGCCAGGCCGACAAGCCGTTCCACGGCGGGTTCGGCCTGCAGACGATCCACGGCATCAAGAAGCCGTCCTACCGACTGCTGCAGATCCTCCACAAAGTGGGGCAGCGCAGCGTTCCGTTCACCCTGTCCGGCGCGCCGGCCACGGTCGGCGGGATCGCGGTCACCGGGGGCGCCGGCGGCAAGGTCGACATCCTCCTCTACAACCACGCCCTCGCCACCGGCGACGGCAGTCACCCCGCTCCCGCCCAGCCCGCCGAACTGACCGTCCAGGTGCGTGGCCTGTCGGCCCGGGCCCGGGCTCGGGTCCAGCTCATCGACGAAGACCACACCAACCCGCAACGCGAGTGGGTCGAGATGGGCTCCCCGGAGTACCCCAGCCGACGTCAACTACGCGCCCTGCAGGACGCCGGCGAGCTCCACGACCAGCCCCTTCAGCTCAAGACGGACCGCACCACCGGCATCACGAGCTTTTCCCTCACCCTCCCGGCCGAAGGCGTCGCCGCAATCCACATCACGTCCTGAACGGACGTTCGGCCAACGGGATTAAAACCGTTCAATAAGGAACTGATTCGTGATCCTGAACTCGCCCCCACCCGGCCGTACCAGCCGCCGGCGCGGTGTCGGCCGGATGCTCGCCATCGGCGCCGTGGCCCTCGGTATGAGCGTCCCGCCGGCGGCAGGCGCTGTCGCCGGCGTGCCGACGGCACCGCCGAGCGCCGTCGCCATCGTGCCGGATCGCGCACCGGCGCTGACGGCAGGCACCTTCCAGAACCCGCCGGCGAGCGTGCGGCCCAAGTACCGGTGGTGGGTGCCGCTCGCCGACACCGACGACGACGAACTGCGCGCGGAGGTCAAGCAGATCGCGGCGTCCGGCGCCGGTGGCGTGGAGGTGTCCCCGTTCGGGGTGCCGGGAGCCGGAAACCAGCAGCCCGAGTTCTTGAAGACCTACGGCTGGGGCACCACGCTGTGGACGCGCAAGCTGCAGGTCATCATCGCCGAGGCGAGCAAGTACGGGTTGACGGTGGACCAGAACATGGGCCCCCATTACCCGCCGACCGTGCCCACCGTCACCGACGTCAACGACCCCGCGGCGGCACAGCAGCTCGTGTACGGCACCGCGTTCGTGAAGGCCGGAACGACCTTCCAGGGAGCTCTGCCCACGCCAACTACGGGCGTGCCGACCGGGGCGAAGACCACGCTCGTCGCCGTCGCGGCCGTCAAGTGTGTCGAGGACTCGTGCCCTGCGCCCAAGGGCGGGTCCCGGGAGCTGGACAGGTCCACGGTCACCGACCTGACGGAAGACGCCAAGGACGGCACGCTGGACTGGACCGCGCCGGCGGGCTCGGGCACCTGGGCGCTGCTCGCCTTCTATCAGACGGCCGACGGCCTGACGAAGACCGGCTTGACCGCGACGACGCCGAACTACGTCGTCGATCACCTCAGCAGCTCCGGAGCGAACGCGGTCGCCTCCTTCTGGAACTCCGCCATCTTCACCCCCGAGACCGAGCGGCTGCTCGGCCGGATGAACGGCACCGGCTCCATCTTCGAGGACTCCCTGGAGATGGGTGCTGACCAGCTGTGGACCTGGGACTTCGCGTCCCAGTTCAGCAAGCGCCGCGGCTACTCCGTCATCGAGGCGCTTCCGGCGCTCACCGGTGCCGGCCAGCAGGGCACGGCCGTTCCGGCGTTCGACTTCAGCGACGGCAGCGGAGCCCGCTACCGGCAGGACTACCGCCAGACCTGGAGCGACCTCTACATCGACCGGTACGTGACCGGCCTGCAGCGCTGGGCCAGGTCGCACGGCCTGAACTACCGTGCCCAGGCCTACGGCGACCCGATCCAGACCGGCCGGGCCGCCCGGGTGACGGGTGTGCCCGAGGGCGAGTCGCTCGACTTCGGCAGCCCGAACTCCAACGGTGCCGAGCAGGACTACAAGATCCTCGCGGGCGGGGCGCACAGCGTCGGGACGACCCGGATCTCCACCGAGTGCTGCGCCGTCTTCAACGGCGCCTACCGATCCACCGTCTCCGGCCGCGACCTCAACCAGGACCTCACGACGGACCAGCCGTGGGTCGACGGCGACGCCCAGAACGGCAACCTCGACACCACCTACAAGGCGTTCGCCGGGGGCGTCACCCAGGTCGTGTGGCACGGCTTCGCCTACAAGGACGCACCGGCCGGGCTCGCGTCCCCCAACCCCGGCGAGGGCGGCGCGTGGCCGGGATACAACCCGTGGAACATCCGGGGCTACCTCAACGTGGGGGAGCTGTTCGGACCGCGTGTCCCGCAGTGGCGGGACTACCGATCGGTCAACGACCACCTCTCCCGGCTCCAGCTGGTCCTGCGGCAGGGCAGGCCACGGCTCGACCTGGCCGTCTACTACCAGGATCTCGGCCTCGCCGGGCAGAGCGTCGGCTCCCAGGAAGCGACGACGCACATGCTCGGCGTCGGCTCGGCCACCGCCGCCGCGGGCTACACCTACGAGTACCTGACGCCCGACACGCCGTACAAGGACCACCGCCTCCTGCCCGACGGTGCCGCCTACAAGGGTTTGGTCCTGAACGACCAGACCACCATCACCGTTGACGCGGCCGAGCGCATCCTCACCCTCGCCCGGCAGGGCCTGCCGGTCTTTGTCATCGGCGACGCCCCCTCGGCCGTGCCCGGCGCGGGCACCGCGAGCCAGGACGCGCGCATCAAGGCCCTGACCACGCAACTACTGCACCAGTCCAGCGTCCGGCACGTCGCCGACGAGTCCGGACTCCCGGCCGCGCTCGGCCACACCGGTCTGCGGCCCGACGCCAAGGCCGCATCGTCCGGGGGAGCACTGGAGACGGTGCACCGGAACGCGGGCGACACCGACTACTACTTCGTCTACAACCGAACCGGCTCCCAGGCCGACACCACGATCTCCCTCTACGGCAGCGGACGCCCCTACCGGCTCGACGGCTGGACGGGCACGATCGATTCGATCGCCGCCTACACCAAGGAGCAGGGCTCCATCAGGGTTCCGGTGAAGCTCGCGCCGTACGACGTCACCGTCATCGCCGTCATCGGTAAGGGGCCGAGCCCAAGACACGCCGTCAACACGAACGCGGACGTCCGCTACGGCGGCGACGGCTCGCTGCTGGCCCGCGCCACCGATGACGGCGACTACACCGCAGCCCTCGACAACGGCCGTACGGTCTCCACCGTCATCAAGGACGTTCCGCCGCCACAGAAGCTGACGTCCTGGCGACTCTCCGCCGAATCCTGGACCCCCGGAGCCACGCAGGACCAAACCCAGAAGACGACCCTGCGCGCGACCAATGTGGTCGCGAGGCAGGACGGCACCCTGCCATCGTGGAGTGAGATCACCACGAGTCCCGGCCTCGGCAACGCCTCCGGCGTCGGCACCTACACCACCACCGTGGTGATGCCCGCCGGCTGGAACAAGGACAACGGCGCCTACCTGGACCTCGGCAGGGCGGTCGACACCGTCCGCGTGGAGGTCAACGGCCGCCCGGTGAGCGGGATCGACCAGAGCGACATCAGCCGCATCGACCTCGGGAGGCAGCTGCACGCCGGCTCCAACACCATCACCGTGACCGTGTCGACCACCCTCTACAACGCGGTCAAGGCCACCGGAGGCGCCACCTACCGCCTGCCGAACCAGCGAACCGGCCTGCTGGGCCCCGTCGTCCTGACCCCGTACGTCGAATCCCCGTTGCGCTGAAAGCCGTCCGCGAACGCGCGGCAACCTACCACCTCGGTCTCTGCCGGGGGAGAGAAGATCGACCGCGACGACCAACGCGAACTCTCGCGCGTCGACTCGCCGCCAAGGAGGCCGCCGCCGAGCGACTCGGCGGCGGCCTCGCCGTCAGGTCAGCCTTGCGAGTGCTGCTGGAGCTTGGCGAGCGTCAGGACGTCGCCGCCGATGCCCCAGCCGCCGTCGGCGACCTCCTCGACGAGCACCATGGTGTTGGCGCGTGCCCGGTCACCGTAGATCTCCGCGTACAGGTCGGTGGCGCGGGTGACGAGCTTCTCCTTCTCCTCCGGGCTCAGCGTTCCCGCCGGGACCTTGAAGTTGGCGAACGGCATTGTGTGTTCCCTTCGATCGGTCGAACCGGTCAGCGGCTGCTTCCGGCGGTCAGGAGGTCTTCCAGCCCTACGCGGCGGAAGAACTCGGCTCTGATGCGGTCGGCGACGGCGGACACGACTTCGCTGCCGTCGCGGCTCGGGTCGATGTGCGTGCGGAGCGGCCGGGTTCCGGCGGGCAGGCCGACGACGTGGACGATCGCGTCGGCCACCTCACGCGCGTCGGCGTCCGGCGGGATGAGGGCCGCCAGCCGGGCGTTGACGTCTTCCATCAGCGCGGCGTACTTCTCGTCGTATTCTGCGGCGCGCTCGCCGTCCGCCGGCGCGCCCGCGTGGGTGAAGTGGTTGGTGCCGGACGTGAACGCCCCGGGCACGATGATCGCGGTATCGATGCCGAATCGGATCAGTTCGGCCGCGTAGCTGACCGCGAGGGCGTCCATGGCGGCCTTGGCGGCGAAGTACGGGCCGAGGAACGGCGGGCAGCCGCCGCGGGTGCTGGAGCTCCCGACCCAGACCAGCAGTCCCTCGCCCCGGGCGCGCATGCGCGGGAGGGCGGCCCGGTTGACGCGCTGGGTGCCCAGGACGTTGACGTCGTAGACGTCGCCGAGCTGTTCCGGGGTGAACGCCTCGGCCGGTCCGAGCACCATGTGCCCGGCGTTGTGCACCAGGACGTCGATCCGGCCGTGAACGGAGATCACCTGGTCGACGGCGGCGTCGGCGGAGTCCTGGCGTCCGACGTCCAGTTCGACGGCGCGCAGGGCCACGCGGTGCTTGTCGGCGTACCGCCTGACATCGTCGACCGCGGTGGCGTTTCGGCTCGTGGTCTGGCGGATGCCCGCGTACACGGTGTGCCCGGCGCGGGCGAGGGCCCGGGCGGTGAGCGCGCCGAATCCGCTCGACGCGCCCGTGATGAGGACGACCTTGTCGTCGGCGACCATGAGGCCTCCTCGTATCGATGATTCCTTCGAAGCGTTAGCGACGATACGTCAGGCGTAGCGACGATCGCAACTCGACGTTATCGACGATACGTATCATTGCTATCATGATGGCCGTAGCGATGCTATAACCAGGCAACGGCCAGGTCATCCGCGTCAACGGCGGCATCATCTGACGTCCCGGATGATCGCAGAGCGTGTTACCGTCGATACCGTGAATGTGAGAACGCGGATACTCGAGGCAGCGGCCGACCTGCTGTCGCGCTCCTCGGAGGCCGACTTCTCGACCCGCGCGGTCTGCGATGCCGCCGGGGTCGGGGCACCGGCGCTGTACCGGCAGTTCGGCGACAAGGAGGGCCTACTGTCGGCCGTCGTCGACTTCGGCTTCGAGCAGTATCTGGCCGGCAAGCGCGCGGCACGGCCGTCGGCGGATCCGGTTCAGGACCTGAGGGACGGCTGGGACAACCACGTCGCCTTCGCCGTGGAAAACCCGAACTACTACCGGCTGATGTTCTCCCCGGGTCTGTCGGCACCGCCGGCGGCGGTCGCGGAGGCACATGAACTCCTGCTCGCCGTGCTGCGCCGATGCGCGGCGGCGGGGCGGCTACGGATCTCGCCGGAGACGGCGGCCCGGATGGTGATGTCCGCCAACTCCGGCGTGGCGCTGTCGCTGATCTCCCGGCCCGCGTTCTACCCCGACCCGGACTTCTCCCGGCGGGTCCGGGACGCCGTCATCGGGGCGGCCACCGTCCCCAACGACGCGTCGACCGAAGGGGACCCCTCCGCCGACACGACCGCCGCCATGGCCGTGGCCCTGGGAGCGAGGCTCCAGGAGGCGCCGCCGGACGCCCTGACCGAGGAGGAGACGGCCCTGCTGCGCCAGTGGCTCAGGCGGCTGGCCGACGCCTCCCCAACGGCCTGAGCGGCCCGTCGCTCAGTCGGTGATGTCGCGCTGGGCGACGACCTTGGTGATCCGGACGCGGACGAGGTACTCGCCGGGCGCGCCGTTGCGGGCACCGTACTCCTCGGCGCGGTCCGCGCCCATGTACCGGCCGCCGATCACGGTCGCCCAGCGGCGCACCTCGTCCACGTCCTCGGACAGTGACGCCTCGCCCCACAGTGAGACGAAGGAGTACGGCGGGGTCTGGTCGTCCACACTGATCGAGATGCGCGGATCGCGGCGCAGCGCCTTCCCCTTGAGCCCCGACTCGTGCGTCGTGAACAGCAGGTCGGGCCCGTCGAGGACGAACCAGATCGGCGTGACGTGCGGCGTGCCGTCCGCCTTGACGACGGCGGCCTTGCCGGTCCGGGTTCCGGTCGAGACGAAGTCGCGCCACTCGTTTTCGGTCATGGTTTCGGCCATGCGCCGATTCTCTCTGAGCAGCGCGCCGGCCCCGACCCGGGGTATTGAACTGCTGGAATTCGAGTGTGCAGGAGTATGCATATATTCCTGTGAGTGACGCTATGGTTGCGGTGTGAATCTGACGGGGCGGACGGAGCGCAGAGGATCACATGGCTGAGCTGCGTTCCATCGATGCGCCGTTCGTTGCGGTCGGGCCGTCCGGTGTGGCGATCCGTGACCGTCTCAAGGGCCTGACGCCGCAGGATGAGACGGTGCTGCGGCTCGTGGGTGATCACCTCGGCTCGCTCGCCTCCAGCGACCTGAAGACACGGTGTGCGGCGGGGCTGGATCATGACACCGGCCAGTGGGCGGACCGGAAACGGGCATTAACCGCCGAGTCGTCCTCGCGGTGGGCCGGTTCGATCACCAAGGCCACGCACGACCAGTGGGCGCTGGCGCGGCGCAACCAGCTCACCCATATCCGCAGCCTCGAGGCCGGGATCGCCACGATCACCCACCGGCTGTCTCTGCCGGTTGGGGAGAAGGGTTCGAAGAAGGCACCGGGTGGTTACCGCGACGCGGATGGGTGGTTCGCCAAGACCCGGCGCCCGCACCTGCGCGAACCGGGCCGTGGCCTACCGCATCTGCGAGGACGTCGAACGCGGGCGCTGGTACCTGACCGCCTCCTGAACCATCCCGGCGGTCGAGACCGTCCCGTTGCAAGCCGCTCGTTCTGGTGGCGTAATCGGTGTGGACACCAACGCCGACCACCTGGCCGCCTGGCGACTCGACGAACATGGCAACCCCGTCGGCGAGCCCCGCCGGTTCGACTACGACCTGACCGGCACCGCTACTCATCGCGACGCCCAGGTCCGCCACGCCCTCATCGGGCTGCTGCACTGGGCTGAACGACACAACCTGGCGATCGCGATCGAGGACCTGGACTTCGCCGCGGAGACGAGCCGCGAAAAGCACGGGCGGCGCAAGCGGTTCCGCAACCTGATCTCCGGCCTGCCCGTGGCCAGGCTGGTGGCGATGGCGGCCGAACTCGGCCTGACCGTCGTCGCCGTTGATCCCGGCTACACCTCCAGGTGGGGCACTCAGCACTGGCAGCGCCCCTCGCTACTGATCGACGCCCCGTCACCGGCCATCAGGCGGCGGCGGTGGCGATCGGACGACGCGCCCTGGGACACCCGATCCGGCGACGGACGGCCCCGCCCCCGCACGGCCAGAGTGATCGTGCGGGGCATCGGACCGTCCAGGCCCGACCGGGCGCTCCGGGGCGTAAGGGACCCTGCCCCCGCATTCCCGGACCACGATCAGGAGTCGTGCTGCCCGGACGCGGAGCGAACGCAGGGAACCAGGACGCCCAACACCGTTCGGAGCGTCCAGCTGAGCACACCCAACTCCTGCTCAGTCTTTAGGAACGGTCAGGACACTGCGGTGCCGATGAGGTGGCCCACCAGGAACGTCACCCCGGCGGCGAGACCGCCGGCGACCACCTGGCGCAGACCCGAGCGCACCGCGGGCCGCCCGTTGAGGACGCCGATGCCCGCGCCGACGCCGAACAACGCGAGGACCGCCAGCCCGATCGCGGCCAGCAGCGCGGCCGCGCCGCCCCCGATCAGGTACGGCAGCACCACGACGAACGCGCCCATCGCGAACGCGAGCAGGCTCGACGCCGCCGCGCCCCACGGGGAGCCGAGCTCGTCCGGGTCCAGGCCCAGCTCTTCCCGCGCGAGCGTGTCGAGGGCGACCTTCTTGTCGCTCATGATCCGGTCGGCGAGGCGCTCGGCGTCGGAGCGATCCAGCCCCTTGGCGCGGTAGAGCAGGACCAGCTCCGCGTGCTCCTCTTCCGGGGTCTCCTCCAGCTCCTGCGCCTCGAGCGCGATCTCCCGCTCGAACATCTCCCGCTGGCTGGACATGGAGACGTACTCTCCGGCGGCCATGGAGAACGCTCCGGCCAGCAGTCCGGCGACGCCCGCCAGCAGGATCGCGGTCCGGGAGGATCCGGATCCCGCGAAGCCCATGACGAGGGCGGTGTTCGACACGAGGCCGTCACTGACCCCGAAGATGCCGGCGCGCAGCGCCCCGGAGCGGTCCGTGCGGTGCCAGCCCTCCCGGCGGGAGATCTGCACGCGCGGATCGGGCTTCCCGCCGTCGATCAGCTTGGCGAGCGTACGGGCGTGGCCCCGCTCGTCGTCGGCCATCCCCGGCGCGGCGTCCGGGTCACGGTCGTAGAGCCCCGCGTCCGAACGCTCGGCACGTTCGATCATCGGCAGGACCGCGCGCGTGGACAGGCGCCGAGCCGTCACCGCGAGTAGCCGGGTGCGCACACTGGGCGGTCCGGGTAGGGGCACCTCCGCCCCGGCCGCGCGAAGCTTCTCCTCCCAGTGGGCCGCGTGCTTCAGCTCCACCGCCGCGAGCTCCTCCAAGATCTCGCGGCGTTCGCCGTTCTCGGCCTGCGCGAGACTCGTGTACAGGGTGGCGGCGTCGCGCTCGCTGGCGAGGAGGTCCCGCCAGCGCTTGACGCGTTCTCGATCAGCAGCTTTGCCCATGGCACTCCTCGTCGTCCCCATCTGTACCGACAACCTGCCAGGACCGGAAAGTCATCCCCGCACCGGGTGCCGCGAAGCCGGGTGTCGCTGATCCGGTGACGCCTCCGAGCGGCGTCATCACAGCTCCTCCATGGTCTCGCAGTACCGAGGGTGGCCGGTGGCGGGGCCGCTCCGGCATGCCTACGCTAAGAGCCGTGGGCAACCTGCCGGCCGGTGGGACACGCTTCGTGGGCCGCGAACGAGAGTCGCGCGAGGCGACGGCGGCGCTGCGCCGCGGACGGCTCCTGACCCTCACCGGAGACCCGGGGGTGGGCAAGACACGCCTCGCCCTGCGGATCGCGGCGCGCGCCCAGCGGTCCTTCCCCGACGGCGTGTGGTTCGTCGAGCTGGCACCGGTGCACGACCCCGAACTCCTCGTCGCGGCCGTCGCCGAGGCGCTCGGGATCTGCGAGGCGTCGCTCGGCACCCGGCAGGACTCGGCCCGCAGCCTGCTCGAGGTGCTCGTCGATCATCTGGCGGACAAGCGGATGCTCCTGATCCTCGACAACTGCGAGCACCTGCTGGACTCCTGCGCGCAGCTGGCCAACCTGCTCCTGCGCGCCGGCCGGAATCTGCACATCATGACCACCAGCCGGCAGACGCTCGGCGTCGTCGGAGAGCAGGTCCTGCCCGTCCGGCCGTTGCCGATGCCGGATCCGGAGAAGACGCCCTCCCTGGCCGCGGTGTCCGGGTCCGACGCGGTACGCCTCTTCGCCGACCGGGCGGCGACCGCGTCCCGCGGTTTCCGCGTCACCGAGGCCAACCACGGCTCCGTCCTGCGATTGTGCCACCGGCTCGAGGGCAACCCGCTGGCGATCGAGCTCGCCGCGGTCCGGGTCCGGGCCATGTCCGTCGACCGGGTCCTGTGGCGGCTGGACGACTACTTCGGGCTGCTGACGGAGGGAAGCAGCACGCACCTTCCCCCGCTCCAGGCGCCGCGTACGGCGATCGACTGGAGCTCCGGGCTGTGCTCCCCGCTCCAGCGGACGTTGTGGCGCCGGCTCGCCGTCTTCGAGGGCGGCTTCGACCTGGACGACGCAGAAGCCGTCTGCACCGGCGACGGCATCGCCACCGACGACGTTCTGGACATTCTCACCGAGCTGATCGATATGTCGATCGTCGTACGGGAGCCTCCGGTTCGGCTGTGCCGGTACCGCCTGCCGGAGATGATCCGGGAGTACGGCCAGGAGATGCTGGCCCGCTCGGTTGAGGAGACCCGGGTACGGGACCGGCACCGTGACCACTACTTCGCGATGGCCGAGCGTGCCATGACGGAGTTCATGACCCCTCGTCAGGCACTCTGGCTCTCCCGGCTGCGCCTCGAGCATCCCAACCTCCGCACTGCGGCGGACCACTCGCTGGCCGCTCCCGGCGAGGACACGCTTGCCGTGCGGATCGCGACCGACCTGGGCCGCTACTGCATCACGAGGGGACTGCTCAGCGAAGGCCGTCACTGGCTGGACCGGGCCCTGGAACACCGCCGGGCCTCGGGCCGCGCCCGGGCGGACGCGCTGTGGGTAGCGGGCCGGCTCGGCATCCTGCAGGGGGACACGACGACGGCAGTGGACCTTCTGGACCAGTGCCGGGACCTCGCCGAGCGGATCGGCTACCCGCTGGCGCAACGACGTGCGGTGCAGTGCGCGGGCCTGGCGGCGCTGTTCGAGGGCCGGTTCGCGGACGCCCAGGCACTGATGACCCGGGCGTTGGAGAGCAGCCGGGCCGCCGACGACGCGGACGGCCAGTGGCTCACGCTGTTCCACCTGAGCATCCTCCACAGTGCTCTCGGCGACCATGAGGCGGCGCTCGCCTGCGCCGAGCGATCCCTGGCGATCTCCCGGGAGCACGGCGCGGCCTTCTCGGAGGCCCACGCGCTGTGGGCGACGGCGATCGCCACCTGGCAACTCGGCGACGCGGCGGGAGCCAGGCCGTTGCTGCGCGCGGCGCTCGACCTCAAGCACACGCTGGGGGACCGATGGGGGATGACGTTCTGCCTGGAGTCTCTCGCCTGGGCGACGACGGACGCGGACGCGGAGGCCGCCGCCCGCCTGCTCGGTGCCGCGGACTCCATGTGGCACTCGATCGGATCGTCGGTGGATCGGCTCCATGGGCTGGCGGAGCCCCACCGGTGGTGTGAGGGCGTGCTCCGTGGAACGCTCGGCCCGGACCGGTTCGGCCAGGCATTCGCCGAGGGAGCTGCCCTCCCGCTGGACGCCGCGGTCGCCTTCGGGCTCGGCCGTACGGCACACGCCGGCTCCTGATCCGCCGTCGGTGACCGCCCTTGTCGCCGGGGCTTGTTTCCCTGTGAGCCGGCACCCCTGTGAGCCGGCACCTCGGCTGAAGGCGCCATCCGGCCGGGGAGTACGGTTTTCGCATGGACATCGCGACCCCGCAGGGTCCGGCCGCGGTCACCCTGGACGCGCCGGCGGAGCCGGCGTTCCTCCTGGTCATGACCCACGGTTCGAACGGCGGGATCGACGCGCCCGACCTGCTGGCCGTCCGCGAGGAGGCGCTCGCGGTCGATGGGGCCGTGGCCCGCGTCCTCCAGCCGTTTCGCCGTGCCGGACGGCGTGCGCCCGGGTCCGCGGAACGCCAGGACGAGGCCTGGCTCACGGTGATCGCCGCGCTCCGTGAGAGGTTTCCTGATGTACCGCTGATTCAGTGCGGGCGGAGCAACGGCGCGCGTGTCGCGTGCCGTACGGCGCTCAAGGCCGGGGCGCGCGGAGTGATCGCGCTCGCGTTTCCGCTGCACCCGCCGGGAAGGCCCGAACGTTCCCGTGCACCCGAGCTGAGGGCGGCGGGCGTGGAGGTCGTGGTCGTCAACGGCGACCGTGATCCGTTCGGTGTCCCGGATCCCGCGGATGCCACCCGGGTCGAGATCCTGCCGGGGGAACGGCATGATCTGGCCAGGAGGCCCGCCGCGGTGGGGGCGGTGGTGGGGGAGTGGCTGCGCCGATGGAGCGCCGGTACGTGCTGAGTCCCCCGGGTTCGATCATCATTATGGACAGGTCCCCCGAAGAGAACGCGTCACGCCGCCGTGTGCTCCGGAAGGTCGGTCGGGCGGTGGGGTGCGATGATTCCCCCGTCGGGAAGCAGTTCGCCGGTGTCCTCGAACAGCACGACCCCGTTGCAGAGCAGGCTCCACCCCTGCTCGGGGTGGCAGGTGATGGTCCGAGCGGCCTCACGGTCGGGTGCGGTCGCCGAGGGGCATGGCGGCTCGTGCGGGCACATGTGCGTGCCTCCGGTCTCGACTACTCGTAGGTTCGGTTGCTTCATGTCACTAAGACGTCTTCGAGTGTGCTGCGGTTCGCCCGCGTGCGGACATAGCCCAGCCGGGCGGTTTTTTCCGATGGCCCCCAGTGACTCCTCGTGACAGAGATCACTTTACGGCTTATCGGTCCGTACCCGCATCCAAATCGGCCAAAGAACAACTCTCGGTACAGACAACGATCTGGCGCGGTGGCCCGATCACGCAGGTCGAACGGTGCATCGCCCGCGTTTCGTCGGGCCGGACGGGCACGGGGTGCGGCCCGTCTTTCCCCGCGGCACCCGGGCGACGGCCAGGCGCAGGGCAGTTTTCGGTCATGTAGCGGAGCGCGTCTTTGCACCCCCGAATCGGCCGGCCGTACGCGCCGCGGCGACGGCGCCATTCGCGATCCACGGCGATCCCGCCGCCCACGCCCGTGCGGAAGGCCGGTCAGGCCGTCCGCCGACCGAGGTCGTTGACCCAGGCCGGGCCGATATCCTCCAGAGTGTAGCCGCCGGGGTACGAGCGGGTGTATGGCTTCTTCGGCCGGGAGGACGGGCGCGGAGGCATCAGCCGGACGGCGAGCGCGCGCAGCTTCAGCGTCCGGTGCGCGGCGATCTCCAGGACCCGCGGCGCGCGGGGCAGACCGAGCGCCTGGCGCAGCGGCGCGTCGGTCACCGACAGCAGCCCTCGCCGGGCGAGTGGGCGCAGGAACCTCGGGAACCATCCCTCGAAGATCGCGATCGTCGCCTCCGCCACCTGGTGGTTGGCGTCGCTGAAGGCGTAGTTCTTCTGTTCGAAACGGTCGAGGAGGTCGGCGAATTCCCTGTAGGTCTCCGGGATCTCCTTCAGTCCCATGAGGCGGCCGATGTGGCGGAAGGTGTTCGTCGCGGCGCGCACCTCGTGCCTGCTGTACGGCCGCCAGCCGTACTCGGAGATCCAGCGCACGGGGACCACCACGAACGTCGCCAGGACATAGAGGAAGTCGTCGTTCGAGATCGAGTACCGGCCGTGGATCCGGTTCATGCGGCGTAGGGCGGCCCGGCCGCGTTCGGCGTCCAGCCCGCCGTCCTGCGTCATCTCGTACAGCAGGGCGACGGTGTCGTCGTAGCGTTTCTGACCTTTCCGGGCGAACTCCCCGGTGTGGTCGAGGAGCTCGCCGATCGACGGCACCGCGAAGGTGCGGAACAGCGCGAGCTCCAGCGACCGCTGAAGATCCCAGGGGAACTCGTATTCGGCGCTGATCCGAAAGATGTCCTGGTAGTCGCGCTCGGGGTCGAGGGCCTGAATCTGCCGGAGTCGGGTATAGCGGGCCATCCAGATTCTCCGTGTAAGGGGGCAATTACCGGAATCGGACTGCCATGATCGTAGGCGAGATCGCCGGACGACGCAGTAGCCGAGCCCACAGCGGGCGCACCTATCTCCAGGGGGATGAGGGCGTCGCCCGGTCAGGCGGTCCGGGGGGCGCGGTCCAGGCCCGGGGCGCTGCGGTCAGACGATCCCGGTGAGGACGCGGTCCAAGCCTGCGAGGAAGCGTGTGTCCCAGTCCACGTCCTCGCCGGACGCGGTCCCGGCGGCGCGCTCGCGGGCCTCGAGGGCCACCGTGCCGAGCAGGTAGCCGAGCAGGACGTGGGCGCCGACGGCCGCCTCGGACTCCGGAAGTCCGGCCGCGCGCAGCACCTCGCGTACGGAGACGGTGGTCGTGACGAGCGCTCCCGGGTTGCGGCGGGTGACGATGAGCGGCATCACGCCGACGTGCTCGAGCAGCCGGTCGCGGTAGGTCCGTGCCCAGGAGCGCAGCCGCTCACGCGGGTCGCCTTCGCCGGGAGGCACCGGCAGCGCGGCGACGTGGGCGATCAGCTGCTCGAGGAGCTGTTCCTTGCCGTGCGGGAGGTGATGGTAGATCGCCATCGCCTCGACCTGAAGCGAGTCGCCGAGGCGGCGCATTGTCAGCCGGCCGAGCCCCTGGCCGTCGATGAGGTGGAGCGCGGTCTCGATGATGCGCTCACGCGTGAGCGGTGCCCGCTGCGACATGATCGCACCTTACTGCGTAAAGGCGGTTGCGCGAAAGCATCCCGGCCGCATGTCCCAGTGCCGTACCCTCTACCCTTGGCTCGGAGAGCATCGAGAGAAGGGGAGCCGCCATGGTCCTGGGTCGCAAGGTGAGCCCGGAGGTCGCTGAGCGCCACGCCGCGGACAAGAAGCTCGCCGCGGAGCTGCACGACCGGCTCGCCGCCGCGCAGGACGCCGAGCGGGAGTTCCACGCCGCTCAGGTCGAGGGCCGTGCCCTCGACGAGCTGCGCCCGCTGGCGGTCGCCTACGATCGCGCCCTGTACGACGCGCTCCTCGCCGCCGAGGCGGCGCAGCGGTCGGCGATGGGCCCGAAGACGTACGAGCATGGGGACGCCAAGCAGCGCCGTGCGGCCCAGATCGCCGCGCGCAAGGCCCAGGCCAAGCCGGGCGTCCGCCCGTACGTCGACGAGGTCGACCGGCTTCGCACGCTGCGCGAGGCCCACAAACTGGCGCTGCGCACCACGCCGCCCGCCCACGTCTGAGCGACCACCGCGCGCCCGGTCGCGCGGGGCGACCGGCCCGGTGTCACCCGGCCGCGGCCCCGCGCGTCGGCGGAGCGCCGCCGGCGGGGGCCGGACGGTGATCCGGCCGCGGTGCCTCCGCGGCCCGCCTCGCCGGGGGAGGTCCCGTCACCATGACAGCGCCACGCCGCGGGGGATCACGGGGTGACCTGACCGATGGAGCGGCTTGACCCTCGGTGCGCTTCGCTCGCGCCGTCGCCAGTTGTCCATGAAATCGCCGCTGGTTTTCATCCAAGGGGTACAAGACAGTGCCCCACCAGCGTGAACACGGCCAGGTCGGAGTGGCACGGGCCGATGAACTCTGAGACTCTACCGACTCAGGTGTCGTCGTGGGCAACAGCGGCCGTCCCGGCCACGGCGATGCGGGCCAGCAGGAAGTGCTCTGTCCGGGGGGATGACTTGGAGCGCACGCCGCCGGATCGGCGAGACCTTCTCGGCGCATGCCGAGAAGGCGTCCTCGCGATCTGTGAGCTGGCCGCGCACTTCTCGGACTGGTCCGTGCCGACGCCGTGCAAGGAGTGGCAGGCCATCGACCTGGCCGGTCACCTGCGCTGCGTCGCGGAGAACTTCCACGAGTACCTCAACGACGCCCCCAACAGCCGGCTGTCGCGGCTGTTCGCCCAGGACGCCCCGGCCGCCCTCATGATGCGCCAGCTGTCCCGGCAGAACGCCGCCGAGCTGGCCGTGTTGCCGCCCGCGACGGGGCGCGAGCACATCATCGCGTTCGCCGTCTCGGCCGAGGCGTACTCCGACCGGCTGCTCGACGTGTGGGACGAGCCGTACCTCTCCTACCGGGGCACCAAGCTGACCGCGGGCGACTACGCCGGAGCGGTGTGCGTCGAGTGGCACCTGCACGCCTGGGATCTGGCCCGCGCGCTCGACAAGGACCACCGCCCCCGTCGCCCCGACGTCATCGCCGCTGCCTGGCGCACCGGGGTGCCGCACCTGCCGGCACCCGGCAGGGGAGACGAGTGGGAGGCGGTGCTGCGCGCGTCAGGACGCTCGCCGGACTGGCATCCCGAGTGACGGCCGACCGGTTCACTCGGTGAGCGGGTTGTGGCGGCCAGGTGGGCTCACTCGGTGAGCAGCGGCTCCAGTAGGCGGTGCGGGCGCCGCAGCGCGCGCGAGACCGGATCGTCGCGGTGCGGCCGGTCGGCGCCCGGGCCGGGTCGCACCTCCAGCTCCTCCGGCCGGGCGAACCGTCCGCACGCCGCGCAGGTGCCCGTCCGGCCGACGCGGGTGCCGCAGGGGAGATGGGTGTAGAGCCGGGTCGGTCCGGCCGGGGAGAGGTACTCCCCGCCCCAGTGGCCGAGCGCGTTCAGCGCCGGCCAGAGTTCACGGCCGCGCTCCGTCAGCACGTACTCGTGACGCCGGGGTGACTCCTGGTAGGGCCGCCGGTCGAGCACTCCGGCGTCCACGAGGGCCTGCAGGCGCGCCGCGAGCACCGCCCGGGGGATGTCGAGGTGGGCGAGGAAGTCGCCGTAACGGCGGACTCCGTAGAAGGCGTCGCGGACGATGAGCAGCGTCCACCGCTCGCCGAGCAGTTCCAGAGCGCGGGCGAGCGCGCAGTCCTGCGCGACGTAGTCCTTCCCGAGTGCCATGCGCACAGGCTAGTTCATTCAACGAACCGATGGTGTTACAGTCGGCCCGTTCTTAGTTCATTGATTGAACCGAGGTGATGGCAGTGCAGACGGCCGTACGGGTCGGCGAACGCGTCCGGGAGGGACGGACCCTCGCCGTCGTCTCCGCCGCGACGATGCTCGCGCTGATGAACTACAACGCGACCTTCTCGACGCTCGCGGCGATGGCACGCGACCTGAACGCCAGAACGGCGGGTCAGACGTGGATCCTCGGGAGCATCGCGCTCGGCACCGCCGTGCTGCTGCTCGCCGTGGGCGGGCTCGCCGACGACCACGGGCGCAAGCGGGTCTTCGTCACGGGCGCGCTCACCCTGGCGATGTCCAGCGTCCTGTGCGCCTTCGCCCCGACGACCTTCGCGTTCGTCGCCGGCCGTCTCCTCCAGGGCGGTGCGACCGCGGCCCTGCTGGCGGCCGGGCTCGGTCTCATCGGCCACGCCTTTCCCACCGGCCCGGAGCGGGCGCGGGCGACGGGCGTGTGGGGCGCGATGCTCGGGCTCGGCATCGCGCTCGGGCCGGAGGCGTCCGCCGGGCTGGCCGAGTTCGCGGGCTGGCGGGCGTGGTACGTCGTCGCGGCGGTCGCGTCGGCGGTGCTGGCGGGGGCGGCCGTGACCGGGCTGCGCGAGTCCCGGGCCGAACACCGGCGCAGCGCGGACCTGCCCGGAGTGCTGACGCTCGGGACCGGAGTGGCGGCGCTGCTCGGCGCGATCACCCTGGGGCGCGGAGGATGGGCCAGGGCGGAGGTGCTCGTCCTGTTCGCCGCCGCGGCCGCCCTCCTCACGGCGTTCGTGGTCGTCGAGTCGCGGATCCGCGAGCCACTGCTCGACCTGCGGCTGTTCCGCCGGGCGGACTTCGTCGTGGCTACCGGGGGCGCGTTCTTCACCGGCGTCGCGGTGATCGGGGTGATGAGCTACCTGCCGACGATGGTAGGCCGCGTCCTCGGGGAGCCGCCGCTGCTCGCGGGCGCCGTGCTCAGCCTGTGGGCCGGCGTGTCGTTCGCCGTCTCCCTCCAGGTCCGCCGCGTGGCGGCCCGGGGCCGGCACCTCATCGCCGCCGGCCTGGTGCTGTGCGCGCTCGGCGACGTCGCCTTGATGGGCCTGTCGGCCGGCTGGGGATGGTGGCGGCTCGCCCCGGGCCTGGTGGTCAGCGGGGTGGGCAGCGGCCTGCTGAACGCCGCCCTCGCCCGGCTGGCCGTCGAGAGCGTGCCCCCGTCCCGTACGGCCATGGGCTCCGGCGCGAACAACACCGCACGGTACATCGGGGCATCGGTCGGAGTGGCCATCGTGGTCGCAATCGCCACGTCGGCGCCGACGCTGACCCGGGGGACGGACGTCGCCCTCGCCGTCTCCGCCGCGATCGCCCTCGCCGGGGCGGTGGCCGCCGTCGCGGTGGGCCGCCGCGGCTAGCGTCGCCGCTCTGTACGTCAAGTGATGGCGCGGTACAAGAACCGTGACACATTTCTTGTTACTCAAAGGGAAGGACGTTACGGAGCCGAGACGCCAGACTGTCGGGCACGCGTCCGTGGAAAAGGGTGACCGTGTTCTTCTCGCTCCTCAAGCACGTGTTGCTGGGACCCCTCCTGCGGGTCGTCTTCCGGCCGAAGGTGACCGGCACTGTTCCCGACGGGGCCGCGATCCTGGCCTCGAACCACCTGTCGTTCTGCGACTCGCTGTTCCTGCCGCTCATGGCGCCGCGGAAGGTGGTCTTCATCGGCAAAGAGGAGTACTTCGTCGGCACCGGGCTGAAGGGGCGGCTGATCGCGGCCTTCTTCCGCGGCGTCGGCACCATCCCGGTCGACCGCAGGGGCGGGTCGGAGGCGGCCGACGCGCTCGACACGGCGCTGCGCGTGCTCAAGGAGGACCGGCTGTTCGGGATCTACCCGGAGGGCACGCGCTCCCCGGACGGCCGGCTCTACCGGGGCAAGACGGGCGTCGCCCGGCTGGCCCTCGCGTCGGGCGCGCCGGTGGTGCCCTGCGCGCTGATCGGCACCGACCAGGTCCAGCCGATGGGGCACAAGATGCCGAAGAAGATCATGCGGGTCGAGGTGCGCTTCGGGGAGCCCCTGCGGTTCCCGGAGGACGCCGACCCGCGTGCCGTCACCGACGAGGTCATCGCGGCGATCCAGAAACTGTCCGGGCAGGAGTACGTCGACGTCTACGCCGCCTCGGTGAAGAAGGCCGCCGCCGCGAAGAACGGCTGACGGGAACAGACCCGCGCCCGTCGCGGTTAGAGCTCATGTAGGACGGACGAAGCCGGACTCATAGGCCACGATGACCGCCTGGGTACGGTCGCGCGCCCCCAGCTTGGCCAGCAGGTTCCCGACGTGGGTCTTGACCGTCTCCACGCTCACCACGAGGTCGGCCGCGATCTCCGCGTTGGACAGGCCCCGAGCCATCAGGGTGAGCACCTGCTCCTCCCGTTCGGTGAGCCGCGCCCGCCGGATCCGGTCGGTCTCGCGGCCCGCCGCGTGCCGGGCCGCCAGGCCTCGGATCGCCGCCGGGAACAGCAGCGAGTCGCTGAGCGCGACGGTGCGGATCGCCTGCAGGATCTCCGGCGGGCGGGCCCGCTTGAGCAGGAAGCCGCTGGCCCCGGCGCGCAGCGCCTCGTACACGTAGTCGTCGTTCTCGAACGTCGTGACCACCAGGATCCGCGGTGGTTCGGGGACCGCCCCGAGGATCGTCCGGGTCGCCTGGATCCCGTCGACCGCGGGCATGCGGACGTCCATCAGGACGAGGTCGGGCCGCAGCGTGCGTACCATCGGCAGCACCTCGGCGCCGTCGGCGGCCTCGCCGACGACCGTGAAGTCGGGTTCCGCGTCGATGATGGCGCGCAGTCCGGTGCGGATGAGCGGCTCGTCGTCGGCGATGAGGATGTCGGTCACTGTTGCTGCAGCTCCATCAGGGGGACGACCGGGATCGTGACGCGCACCTGCCACCGCGCGCCGTCGGGACCGGCGGTGAACCGCCCGCCCAGGAGGGCGACGCGCTCGCGGACGCCGCGCAGTCCGCTGCCGCCGCCGGATCGGGGCGCGGCGGCGGTCGCGACGGGGTTGGTCACCTCCAGTTCGAGGCGCTCGGCGCGCACGCCCAGCCGCACGTCGACGGGCACTTTACCGGCGTGGCGGAGGACGTTCGTCAGGGCCTCCTGCAGGATGCGGTACGCCTCGCGGGACACCACCGACGGGATGCCTTCGGTCTCCCCGACCTCGGCGCGCACCTCCACACCGGCGGACCGGGTCTGCTCGAACAGGGCCTCCGCGTCGGCGAGCGTACGCTGTGGGGTCCGGGCGCTCGGGTCCTCCCGCAGCAGGCCGAGCACGTGGTCGAGGTCCTCCAGGGCCGTCCGCCCGGTCTCCTCGATCGCCGACAGCGCGCGGCGGGCGAACTCCGGATCCGAGTCCAGCAGGCGGACGGCGGCGCCCGCCTGAAGCGTGGTGACGGTCAACGCGTGCCCGATGGAGTCGTGCAACTCGCGCGCGAGCCGGTTGCGCTCGATGAGCTGCTCCGCGCGGCGCTCGAGCTGGACCAGCCGGTCCGCCGGCGACGGGCCGAGCAGGGCCGGCGCCACCCGCGCGAGGACCGCGCCGACGCCCGCCCCGAGGTAGACGACCAGCGGCAGGATGATCAGTCCCAGCGCCACCGTCGACCAGACGGGCAACTCCGAGTACCGGCCGAGGAACTCCCGGCCGATCCGCTCGCCGGTGTACGGCGTCTGGAGCAGGAACAGGGCCAGCGGCAGGGCGACGACGGCGAGCATGCCGGTGCCGCCACCCACGCCGATGTGCAGCACCCACCAGGCGGCGGTGCGCCGGCGGGACCGCCAGGAGCGCATGCCCTCCGCGGTCTCCGCGGGCAGCCGGACGCCGAGGAGCGTCTCCGCCGCCGTCCGGGACAGGATCCGCACCGCGGGGATGAAGGCCACCGCGCTCGAGATGGCGGTGTAGACCACCAGCATGACCAGGCTCTCCAGGACCTTGTCGGCGGCCTGCCGGTCGGCGTGGCCCATGATCTGCAGGAGCCCGGCGTAGATCAGGATGTACGGCACCAGGATGGCCGTGCCGCCGAAGAGGAACGTCCAACGGCGGTAGGTCGTCACGCTGACGAGGGGGCGGACCAGGGACTTCACGCTGAGATCCTGGCAGAACGAGGCGGCGCCGCGCCTCCCCCGCGGGAGCCAGTTCCGCGGGCGGGGAATTCCCTCGGCTGGTGTCGGGGCGCGACCTGTGTTATATCTTGTGCGCAGCGCCGGGCTTTCCCGCTCCGTCGGATGAGGCGCTTTCCCAGCCGGGCGTTGTCCCACCGCCGCCGTTGATTTTCCGGCAGGCGACGATTCACCCCCGAAAAGGCCTCCTTCTCCTCGGGTACCGCTCTCGCGTACCCGCCCACGGCGGCCCGACCGGCCGCCCCCTCTTCTCGCGCGCCGTGCTGACGGCGCCGCATTTCGAAAGGAATTCCATGACCAGCACCCTCGAAACCACCACCACCCCGCCCCGTGCGCCGGCTGAGCGGGACGCCCCCGCCACTCCCGTCGCGGGCATCCTCGAGATCGGCGACAAGCACGGGTTCGTCCGGACCTCCGGCCATCTTCCGGGCCCCACCGACGCGTACGTCTCCCTCGCGCAGGTCCGTAAGCACGGATTGCGCACCGGCGACCTCATCGAAGGGGCGGCGCGCCGCCCGCGGCCGGACGGCAAGCGGGAGAAATTCAACGCCATGGTCCGTGTCGACACGGTGAACGGGCTGCCGCCGGAGAACGCCACGGCACGGCCGCATTTCGCCGAGCTGACACCGCTGTATCCCCAGGAACGGCTCCGTCTGGAGACCGGGCGTAATGACCTGGCCGGCCGGATCGTCGACCTGATCGCGCCGATCGGAAAGGGACAGCGAGGGCTCGTCGTCGCCCCGCCGAAGGCGGGCAAAACGATGATGCTGAAGGCCCTCGCCACCGCCATTCGCGCGAATCACCCCGAATGCCACCTGATGATCGTGCTCGTCGACGAGCGACCCGAAGAGGTCACCGACATGCGGCGGTCCGTCGACGCGGAGGTCGTCCACTCCACCTTCGACCGCCCCGCCGCCGAGCACATCGCCGTCGCCGAACTCGCCATCGAACGCGCCAAGCGGCTCGTCGAACTCGGCCGCGACGTGGTCGTCATCCTCGACTCGATCACCCGCCTCGGGCGGGCGTACAACCTCGCCGCACCCGCCGGCGGCCGGATCCTCGCGGGCGGTGTGGCCACGACGGCGATCCACCCTCCCCGCCGGTTCCTCGGGGCCGCCCGCAACATCGAGGAGGGCGGCTCGCTGACCATCCTCGCGTCCGTGCTCGTCGAGACCGGCTCCCGCATGGACGACGTCTTCTTCGAGGAGTTCAAGGGCACCGGCAACATGGAGCTGCGGCTGAGCCGCGAGCTCGCCGACAAGCGGACCTTCCCGGCCGTCGAGGTCACCGGATCCAGCACCCGCCGCGACGACCTGCTCATGTCCTCGGCGGAGCTCGAGGTCGTGGGCCGGCTGCGCCGGGTCCTGCACACGCTCGGCCCGCAGGAGGCGGCCGAGCTCCTCATCGGCAAGCTGCGCGACACGCCGACCAACGCGGAGTTCCTCCTGCAGGTCATGCGGGAGACCGCCAAATAACGTCCCTCACGGCCGCAGGGCCAGCCGGAGCGCGAAGCCGAGGAACGCCGTGCCCGCGACCCGGTCCAGCACGCGGCCCACGGCGGGCCGGCGCAGCAGCCGCCCGAGGCGGTCGGCCAGCACGGCCAGCACCGTGCACCAGGCGACGCCCTCGGCGACGTGCACGCTCGTCAGCAGGAGGCTCCACGGCAGCACCGGCGCGCCCGCCGGCACGAACTGCGGCAGCAGCGACAGGTAGAACACCCCCACCTTCGGGTTCAGCGCGTTGGTGAGCAGGCCGCGGAGGAACCAGCCGCGCCCGGGGGACTCGGCCGCGTCGCCGGTCGCCTCCTGTCGGCTCACCAGGAGCCGTACGCCCAGGTAGAGAAGGTAGGCGGCGCCCGCCCAGCGCAGCACCGTGTACAGCGTGTGCGAGGCCGCCAGCACCGCGGTCAGGCCGAACCCGGCCGCCGCGCCCCACCAGAGGCAGCCCGCCTGGACGCCCAGCGCCGCGATGAACGCCGCGCGGCGGCCGTACGCGATCGCCGTCCGCAGCACGAGCAGCGAGTCCGGTCCCGGCACCAGCGTGAGCAGCGCCGCGACCCCCGCGAACGTCAGGAGCCCCATCACTCCACCGTCACGCTTTTGGCGAGGTTGCGCGGCTTGTCGACGTCGTGGCCCAGCGTCACCGCCGCGTGGTAGGCCAGCAGCTGCAGCGGTATCGACAGCAGGATCGGATCGAGCTCGGGCTCGTTCTTCGGAATGACGATCGCGTCGTCGCCGAGCTCCCGATGCCCGACCGTCAGCACCCGGCCGCGCCGCGCGCGGATCTCGCCCAGCGTCGAGAGGTTCTTCTCCAGCAGCTCGTCGTCCGGGACCACCGCGACGGCCGGCAGCTCGGGGCTGACCAGCGCGAGCGGGCCGTGCTTGAGCTCGCTCGCCGGGTACGCCTCCGCGTGGACGTAGGACACCTCCTTGAGCTTCTGCGCGCCCTCCCGGGCGACCGGCCAGCCGCGCACCCGCCCGATGAACAGCATGCTGCGGTAGGCGGCGAACTCGCGGGCGAGCTCGGCGATCCGGTCCTCCTGCTTGAGGATCTCCTCGATCTGCGCGGGCAGGGCGCGCAGGCCCTCGGCGATCCGGCGGCCGTCGGCGGGGGACAGGTCGTGGATCCGTCCGAGGTGCAGCGCGATGAGGGCGAAGACCACCGCCGTGGAGGTGTACGCCTTGGTCGAGGCGACGGCGATCTCCGGGCCGGCGTGCAGGTACACCCCGCCGTCGCACTCGCGGGCGATCGCGCTGCCGACGGCGTTCACGACGCCGAGGACCCGTCCGCCCTTGCGCTTCAGCTCCTGGACGGCCGCGAGCGTGTCGTACGTCTCTCCGGACTGGCTCACCGCGACGTACAGCGTGTCCGCCTGGACGACCGGGTTGCGGTAGCGGAACTCCGAGGCGGGCTCGGCGTCGGCCGGGATCCGCGCCAGCTCCTCGATGAGCTGCGCGCCGACCTGCCCGGCGTAGTACGCGGAGCCGCAGCCGAGGATCTTGACGCGGCGGATCTCCCGCGCCTCGCGGGGGTCGAGGTTCAGGCCGCCCAGGTGCGCGGTGTGGAACCGCAGGTCCACCCGGCCGCGCAGCGTGCGCTCCACGGCGGCGGGCTGCTCGTGGATCTCCTTGCGCATGAAGTGCGTGTAGCCCTCGGCGTCGTACGCGGCCTCTTCCGCCTCGATGACGGAGGGCTCCTTGCGGGTCGCCCGCCGGTCGAGCGTCGACGTGCGGAACCCGTCGGACCGTACGGTCGCCAGCTCGCCGTCGTCCAGGTGCACCACCTGCCGCGTGTAGCGGACCAGCGCGGCGACGTCGGAGGCGACGAACATCTCCTTCTCGCCGATGCCGAGGACGACCGGGCTGCCGTTGCGGGCGGCGACCAGCACGTCCGGGTGGCGCGTGTCCACGACGGCGATCCCGTACGTGCCGACGACCCGGGACAGCGCCTCCCGTACGGCGTCCTCCAGCTCGGCCGCGCCGGACCGGGCGATCAGGTGCGCCAGCGCCTCGCTGTCGGTCTCGGACGTGAGGACGACGCCGTCCGCGACCAGCTCGGCGCGCAGCTCGTCGGCGTTCTCGATGATGCCGTTGTGCACCATGGCGATGGTCCCGGCGACGTGCGGGTGGGCGTTGAGGTCGCTCGGCTCGCCGTGCGTGGCCCAGCGGGTGTGCCCGATGCCCGGGGCGCCCTTGAACCGGGCGGGCAGGTCGGCGGCCAGCTCGCCGACGCGCACCTTCGCCTTGCGGACCCGCAGGTCACCTGAGCGGCCGACGACGGCCAGGCCCGCCGAGTCGTAGCCCCGGTACTCCAGCCTGGCCAGCCCTTCGGTCAGGATCGGGACGGCGTCCCTGGGACCGACGTAGGCCACGATTCCGCACATGGGGTCTCCTTCATCCGTAGACGATCCGGCGGAGCTGGCGCAGCGAGAGCTCGGGGGGAGCGACCCGCCGCGACGCCAGCTCGGCGGCGATGCGTTCGAAGATCCGGTCGTTGGTCAGCCCGCGCGCCTTCAGCTCCGCGTGCCGCCGGCGGACGAAGTCCTCGGCGGGCTCGGCGAAGTAGGCGAGCACGTCGGCGACGACGCGCGCCGCCTCGCCAGGAGTCAGCGGCGAGGTACGGCTGAGGTGCGCGACGAGCTCTTCGTGGGGGTGTCCGGACACGAGCGTCGATGTTGCCGGTTCACTACGGACAAACGCAAGAATCCTGCCCGCAATCGGGCAGGATTCTCGGTGATGCGAGGGGTCAGCCCTCGAGGATCTTGTTGTACCGGTACGGCTTGTAGTGGTTGTAGGTGATCGGGTGGACGCGGTGGTGGGTGCCGCCGTCGCCGGCCTGCTCGTACACCCAGTACGCGGTGTGTGCGGGGTTGGCCCACTGCTCGAAGAGCATGACGTGCCCGGCGTCGCCGATGCTGCCCGCGCCGAGGAAGCCGATCGCGTCGGCCGGCCGCAGGTCGCCCCACGCGATGGGGTGGACGACCGGTCCGGGTGTGCCGTACCCGCCGCGCAGCATGCTGTCGGTGTTGTGGTTGAGCGGTGTGCCGTTCGCGTTCCGGAGGTTCCAGGCCATGGAGACGTAGCCCGAGCAGTCGGTGCGCCAGCCGTTCAGGTAGCGCGTCTGGCTGTAGGGAACGGGGCCGCCGTTCCAGGCGGTGAGCCAGGTCCGGGCACGGGCGATGGCGACGCTCCGCTTGGTCGGGATCATCGCCGCGGCCGGTGTCGCCGCCGTGTCCTGATGCTGGGCGATGCCCGCGGGGTTGGGGAGCGGGCCGTTCGCGCCGGCGGGCGTGGTGGGCGCGACGGCGGTCGCGAGCGCCGCCATGGCGCCGAGCGCGACGAGGTTGCTGTGCCTCATGTGCATCCTTTCCTCGGGAGCTTCCGTCAGGAGTTGAGGTCGCGGTGGATGACGCGGGCGAGGCCCTCGATGGTCTCGTGGCCGTACGCCTCCGTCGGGTTCCCCTGGGTGAGCACGACGATCTGGTAGTCCTTGCCGTGGCCGTCGAACGTGCCGAGGCTGTTGACCCGCCATCCGGCGCCGTCGGACCGATCGACCCAGCCGTTCTTGACGTGGACGTTCACCCCCGCCGGGGCGCCGGCCGGGGTGCCCCAGCGCTGGCCCGGCACGACCGCGGCCATCAGCCGGAGGACGTACGCCCGCGAGGGGGCGCCGAGCGCCGTGGTGCCACTGAACGTCAGGAGCTTCAGGAGGACGAGCTGGTCGCCGGCGGTGATCTGCGTCTTGCCCCAGTAACCCGACGCGTCGATCCGGGTGTCGGCCATCCCGGCGAGGGCCAGGAAGTGCCGGATGCCCGCCTGCCCCACCTCGTTCCACAGCGCGGTCGCGGCCGCGTTGTCCGACCGGGTGATCATGCTCTCGGCCAGCCGCTGCTCCTGAGTGGTCAGCCCTCGGCGGGCCTCTTCGGCCCGGCGCAGCAGCGCGGCCAGGATGGTGACCTTGACGACGCTGGCCGACTGGAAGTGCGTCGTGGCGGCGAGCCCGCAACGGGTGTGCGTCGGACGGTCGAAGACGCCGACCGCGATCGGCCCGCGGCGGCCACGGAGCGCCGCGGGGATGTCGGCGGACAGGCGGGCGGCGAGGGCGGGGGCGTGGTCCGACGCGCAGATGGGGGCGGCGGCGCGGGCGGGGAGGGGAGACGCAGCGGCCGCGCACGCGGCGGCGAGCATGGACGTGACGGCGGCGATCGTTCGTTGTGTTCTCATGGCCCCCACCGGTGTGACGGATTGCATTGGGATACTAACAGAAAGTAGTCGCCTGGTCTCGGCATTGCCTGGAGGGAATCTTGACCGTTCGTTACAGATAGCACTATCGTGCGGGCCATGGCGCGGACGCGGGAGTTCGACACCGACACGGCGGTGCGGCGGGCGATGGAGCTGTTCTGGCGGCGGGGCTACGAGGCCACGTCGATCCAGGACCTCGTGGAGACCACCGGGCTGGGGCGCGGCTCGCTGTACGCCGCGTTCGGCAGCAAGGACGGGCTGTACGAGGCGGCGCTCCGGCGGTACGTCGAGATGTCGTCCGTGAAGATGACGGACCGGCTCGACCGCGACGTCCCGATCCGGAAGGTCGTCGGCGACCTGCTGCTCGCCCTGGTCGACGAGGCCGCCGAGGACGCCGAACGGCGCGGCTGCCTGGTGACGAACACCGCGATCGAGCGGCTTCCGCACGACGCCGTCTCGGACCGCATCGTCGTGGACGCCCTCAGGGGAGTCCGCGAGTCGATCGCCGCCGCGCTGACGCGGGCGCGTGAGCGCGGTGAGCTCCCGCCGGACACCGACGTCCCCCGGCTGGCCGACTTCTTCCTCACCGCCATCCAGGGTCTTCGCGTCATGGCGAAGGCCGGGCCGGACCGGCGCCGCCTGGCCGGTGTGGTCGAGACGGCGCTCGCCGTGCTGCCGTGACCCGAGGTCCTTCGGGGTCTCTTCGCGCCGCAAATCTGTAACGAACAGTCAAGAAATAGGAGTGACCGATGACCGTCGCACTGCTGGGCACCGGGATCATGGGCGCGGCGATGGCCCGTAACCTGCTCGCCGCGGGCCTCGACCTGCGAGCCTGGAACCGTACGCGTGCGAAGGCCGAGGCCGTCGACGGGCTCAAGGTGGCCGGTACCCCCGCCGAGGCGGCCGAGGGCGCCGATGTGATCATCACGATGCTGAACGACGGTGCGGCCGTGCGCCAGGCCATGGAACAGGCCGCGCCGGGTCTGCGGGAGGGGCAGATCTGGGCACAGATGAGCACGGTCGGCCTCGCTCCCCTCGACGGCCTCGTCGAGATCGCCGACCGGCACGGCCTCGTCTTCGTCGACGCCCCGGTGCAGGGCAGCCGCCGGCCGGCCGAACAGGGACAGCTCATCGTCCTCGCCTCCGGTCCGGACGGCGCGCGGGAACCCCTGCGGCCGGTGTTCGACGCGGTCGGCAAGGAGACGCTCTGGCTCGGCCCCGCCGGGGCGGGCAGCGGGCTCAAACTCGTCACCAACACCTGGGCACTCACGCTCATCTCGGGGGTCGGCGAGGCGCTTGCCCTGGCGAAGGCGCTGGACGTCGACCCGCAGGCGTTCCGCGACGTCGTCGGCGCCGGCCCGATGAACAGCGCCATGCTCCAGCAGAAGGCCGCCGCCATCGTCGACGGCGACTTCGCGCCGACCTTCACCGTCACCAACGCCGAGAAGGACACCCGTCTGATCGGCGAGGCCGCCCGCTCCGCCGGGGTCCGCATGGACGTCATCGAGGCCGCCCGCGAACGCTTCCGGCGCGCCGCCCTCGCCGGCCACGGTGAGGAGGACATGGCCGCCGGCTACTTCGCGAGCTTCTCCTGATCGACGGGCATCGGACCACTCGCCGTGGCGGGTGGTCTCACCGTTCGAGCGCGGCGAGGGCCTGTTCGGCGGCGTCGCGGAGCCGCGCCGGATCGGGATGGGCCCGGCCTAGCACCCGCATCCCCTGCAGGAGCACGAGCAGGAAGCGGGCCAGCGCCCGCGGGTCCTTGTCCGCCGACAGTTCGCCCTGGGCCCGGGCCCTGGTCAGCGCCGAGGTGAGGGCGGTCTCCACGATGTCCCAGCTCGCCCCCACCTGGCGGGCGGCCTGCGGATCACGGCTCCCGAGTTCGACCGCGGTGTTCACGACCATGCAGCCACGTCGATGCGGGTCGGTCGCCGACTCTTCGGCGTAGGCGCGCACCAGCGCCCGTACGGCGGGCAGGGCGGGACCCGGTTGGGAGAGGGCCTCGACGACGTTGGGGTCGCGGCTCTGTGCGTACCGTTCGTACGCCTTGAGATAGAGGTCGTGCTTGCCGCCGAAGGTGGCGTAGATGCTCGCCCGCGCGATGCCGAGATGCTCGACGAGGTCGGCCATCGACGTCGCCTCGTACCCGCGCTCCCAGAACAGCTCCATCGCCTTCTGCAGCACGGCGTCCGGGTCGAACTCCTTGGTCCTTGCCACGTAAGGACGCTAGCCATTCCAGACCGACCGGTCAAATATGGACGGGCGGCCGATCGGGGGTTCGCACGAGCGGGAGGAAGATGTCGTCGACGATCTCTGTGATCGTCGGGTCGGGCACCGGTTGCAGTGTCATGAGCAGCTCGTGCCGGAGGAGGTCGGTCGGCAGCTCCGCGATCCGTCGGGTCAGCCGGTCCGGGTCGATCTCGCCGCGCTCGATCCCCCGGCGCAGCACCTCGTCGACGCCGAACGGCTGCCGCCTGCCGCTCAGCAGCTCCTGGCGGAAGTCCTCAGGGCTCTTGCCCGTCTCGGAGAAGTACTCGCCCATCTGCACGCTGAACAGGGCGGCGATCTCGGCCCGGTGTGACGAGGCTCTGCGCAGCAGCTCGATCAGGTCCTCGCGGACCGATCCCGTGTCGGGCGTCGCGACCGGATCCTTGGCGCCGTGGTGCCGTACGGCGGCGACGGCGAGATCCGACCGGTTCGGCCAGCGGCGGTAGATGACCGGCCGGCTGGTGCCGGCCCGGGCCGCCACGCCTTCGATCGTGAAGCGGCCGTACCCGACGTCGGTCAATTCGTCCCAGGCCGCGTCGAGCAGCGCGTCCTCCAACTCCTGTCCACGGCGGCGCGAGGAGACATGACGGTCCATTAGGTACACATCCGTATCTTATTGACGGCGGGCTGGTTCTCGATGTAGATACAGAGCCGTATCTTATTTCCATCTCTGAGGAACCGCCATGTCCGCCACTCCCACACCGGCCAGGGAACGCCTGGATCCGGCCTTTGTCCGGCTCGCACTCGTCCTGCTCGTCGGTGTGCTCGCCGTGGTCTTCGACACCACGATCGTCAACGTCGCCCTCGACACGCTCGGCGGCGAGCTGCACGCCACCGTCTCCACCATCCAGTGGGTGACCACCGGCTACCTCCTCGCGCTCGGGATGGCCGTCCCGGTCACCGGCTGGCTCGTCGACCGGTGGGGCGGCAAGAACGTCTGGCTCAGCGCACTCGCGATCTTTCTCGCGGGTTCGGTCGGCGCGAGCCTCGCCTGGAACGCCCCCGCCCTCATCGCGTGCCGCATCGTGCAGGGCGCCGGCGGCGGCCTGATGCTGCCCGTCCTTCAGACGCTGCTGTTCCAGGCGGCGGGCGGCCGGTCGCTCGGCCGCGTCACCGCGCTGATCTCGTTCCCGGCCCTCCTGGGGCCCATCCTCGGGCCGATGGCCGGAGGCCTGATCGTCCGGCACCTGGGCTGGCGCTGGATCTTCTGGGTGAACGTCCCCTTCTGCCTCGTCGGCCTGGTCCTGGCCTGGCGGCTGATGCCGGACTTTCCGGCCACCCGAAGGTCACGCCTGGACGGCGTCGGTCTCGCCCTGCTGTCACCCGGCATCGCCGCCGTCGTGTACGGCCTGGCCCAGGTCGGTAGGGACGGCGGCTTCGGGCATGCCTCCGTGCTCGTCCCGATGGCGGCCGGCGCCGCGCTGATCACGGTCTTCGCCGTCCGGGCGTCGGTCGTCGGTGATGACGCCCTCGTGGACGTACGGCTGTTCCGCGTCACCTCATTCAGCGCCGCCGGAGGCCTGCTCTTCCTGTCGGGTTTCGCGTTGTACGGCGCCATGCTGCTCGTCCCGTTGTACTTCCAGCAGGTGCGCGGGCAGGACGCGTTCACGGCGGGCCTGCTGATCGCCGCCCAGGGCGTCGGCGCGCTCGTCAGCCGGGGACCGGCCGGCGTCCTCACCGACCGGATAGGCCCACGGTGGGTGGCGTTCGCCGGACTCGTTCTTGTCGCGGCGGCCACCGTACCGTTCGCCTTCGTCACCACCGGGACCCGCGAGTGGTGGCTGGTCGCGGCACTCGTCGTCCGCGGGGTGGGGCTGAGCGCCGTGACGGGCCCCGTCATGGCCGGCGCCTACCTGGGACTCGACCGCGCGGCGGTACCCCACGCGAGCATCATCACCCGCACGGCGCAGCAGGTCGGGGGATCCTTCGGCACGGCAGTCCTGGCGGTGGTGCTGCAACGCTCCATCGCGGCCCACGCCGACGGCGGCCCGGCCGGCCGGGCGAGCGCGTTCGACGTCGCGTTCTGGTGGTCGATCGGATTCACCGCCGCAGCGATCGTGCTCGCGCTCTGGCTCCCCGCCGGTTCGCAGGACGCCTGAGTCCTGCCGGATATCGTCGCGCCGAGCGGATGATCTTGGGACACTGGGCCACGTCCCGCCGAGGCAATGGAGGAGCCCCATGCCCGCCCGTAAGAACCTGTTCGACGACATCGACTCCATGGACGCCGACCGGTACGCCGCGCACCTGGCCGAGGGCGTCGTCATGCGCTTCGGCAACGCGGAACCGGTCCACGGCCGCCAGGCCGTCCGCGACACCTGGGCCTCGTTCTGCACCGGCATCGCGGGCGTGTCGCATGAGCTCATCGACCAGTGGGAGGAGGGCCCCGCGACGATCGCCGAGTCGAACGTGACCTACACCCGCAAGGACGGCACCACGGTCACCGTCCCGGTCGTGACGATCTACCGCTCCAACCGGGACGACGGCCTCATCGAGGACTACCGGATCTTCATCGACCTGGCACCCCTCTTCGCCGAAGGTTGATCCGGGCGGCCCTGTGATTGACGGCCGGGCCGATTGCCTGATCATCGCCGACGCACTCGGCGACGTCGTCGCCACAGGCGAACGTAATCGCCTAGCAGACTGTCACCCCGACCCGACACAATGATCTGGTGACTTCCCATGAACCTACTGGTGGCGTCCTCCTCGATCGCGACGGGGTCCTGTACCCGGTCGAGGAGGACGAGCACCTTGTCAGACTTACCGACGGGCACTTCGTATGTGTCCGCCCATCGCACGCAGGCATGGCTTGCCGGGTGGAACTGGCGGCGTAACACCTGCAACAGTTCCAGTGTGGCGCAATTAGTCATAGCGGCCACCTGCGTTCAAGAATCCCTAATCTGAGTTGAGATCACGCCTTCGGCGAGAACCGCCGGGGGCTTTCTTCATGTTCGGGGTGCCTATGCTCCCGTCGTTCGATCGCCACTGGGCGAGCCGGTCGCCAGAGTCGGTGCAGACCCTGCGGGTCATTCCCGGCCTTCGAGGATGTGTTTCAGGGCCCGCAGATTCCTCGTCATCCCCTGTCTGAACAGCCGTTCCGCGAGCCCGCCGAGGAGAACGGCGGGGCCGGGCAGGCCTTCCCCGCTGATCTCACCGTCGAGCGTCAGCCTCGTCCCGCCGGGGACCGGCTCGACGCGGTACCGGTATCGGAAGGGCGTCGGACCATTGACCGAGACGAACGTGACTTCCTCATTCGGCCGATGTGTGATCATTTCGACGTCGTTGTGCGCCGGGCCGCCGGGCAGCGACCGCACCATGCGGAAGCCTGACCCGCCCGGCCGCGCCGAGACTCGCTCGACCGCGGTGTACCAACGGGGCATGTTGCGGAAGTCGGTGAGGAAGGCGAACACCTCGGCAGACGGACAGCCGATGTCCACGACCACGTGAAAGCCCATGCTCAGTGGCGGACGTGCTCGGGACGGATGGCGACAGTGCCGGTGCTAATGACCGGCACGCTGGTGATCGTGTCGGAGTGGCTCATGGATGACCTCCCGTAGAGTCGATTACACGACATTAGATTACACGACATCTACCTACGCCGCGAGGCCTGGAGCGGTGTTTCAGCGACTCGACCTCGACCTGCGGGGGAGCGTGCCCGACTGAGCCGCGGACATGGTCAAGCAGCATGGCGGCGGGCGGAACGCATCGAGTACCTCCGCCACGGCCGTACGGTCTACGTAGGGTCGGTCTGGCGTATACATACCGTCTAGTCGGTATGTCCGCTACTCGATCGCCCGACCGAGGGAGGCCCAGGTGAGCGAAGCGGACGGTCAGGAGACGGCTCCCGGGCCGGAGGACTGGACGGCCGAGGTCGAAGAGATCCGTCATCGCCGGTCGATGGCGCGGCGCATGGGCGGGCCGGCGAAGGTGCGGCGCCAGCACGAGACGGGCCGGCTCACCGTACGGGAACGCATCGACCGGCTCGTCGATCCGGGCAGTTTCGCCGAGATCGGGGCGCTGACCGGCTTCGCCGACCACGCCGACGACGGCCGGCTCACCTCCGTCCTGCCGGCGAACTTCGTCGCCGGTACCGCGTGCGTCGACGGGCGTCCCGTGATGGTCGGCGCGGACGACTTCACCGTGCGCGGCGGCTCCGGCGACGCGGCGATCCACGCCAAGCAGATCTACGCCGAGGAGTACGCCGGGCGGATGCGGCTGCCGGTCGTCCGGCTGCTGGACGGCGCGAGCGGCGGCGGCAGCGTCAAGATGGCCCAGGAAGCGGGCTACAGCTACCTCCCGGTCAATCCGGCGTGGGACGACGTGGTCGGCAACCTCTCGCTCGCTCCGGTCGTGGCGGCGTGCCTGGGCCCGACGGTCGGGCTCGGCGCCGCACGCCTGGTCATGTCCCACCTGGCCGTCATGGTCGAGGGCATCGGCCAGCTGTTCACCGCCGGGCCGCCCGTCGTCCGCGGCGGAACCGGCGAGGACCTCACGAAGGAGGAGCTCGGCGGAGCGGCCGTCCATCGCCGCAACGGCACGATCGAGCGTTTCGTGGACACGGAGGACAACGCCTTCGCCGTCATCCGTGGCTTCCTGGGGTACCTGCCGGGCAGCGTGTACGAGCTGCCGCCGGTGGTCCCCTCCGGCGATCCGGCCGATCGCCGCGAGGAGTCGCTGCTGAGTGCGGTTCCGCGTGACGCCCGACGGCCGTATCGGATCGGACCGATCATAGAGGCGATCTTCGATCGTGGATCGGTGTTCCGCTACGCGGAGTACGGCGGCGCGACCGTCACCGCGCTCGCCCGGCTCGACGGCCATCCCGTTGGAGTCCTCGCCACCGACCCGTACCGGGGCGCCACCATGTCGGTCGAGGGCGCTCAGGCGATCACGCGCCTCGTCGACCTGTGCGAGACGTTCCACCTCCCGATCGTCAGCCTCACCGACCAGGGCGGCATGACGATCGGACGGGTCGCCGAGGAGCGCGGCACGATCCGGGCCGGCGCCCGCGCCATCACGGCCGTCTACCAGGCGCGAGTGCCGCAGGCGGAGCTGATCCTGCGCCGGGTGTACGGCGTCGGCGGCGCGGGGATCGTCAACCGGCACCGGGCGGGCCGGAGCTGGGCCTGGCCGTCGGGCGACTGGGGCTCGCTGCCGCTCCAGGGCGGGATCGAGGCGGCGTTCCGCGCGCAGCTCGAACAGGCCGAGGACCCCGAGGCGGAGATCGAACGGATCCGGCGGACGCTCGCCGCGATCGCCTCGCCGTTCCGCACCGCCGAACGGTTCGGCGTCCAAGACCTGATCGACCCGCGCGACAGCAGGCCGCTGCTGTGCGCCTGGGTGCGCGACGCGTACCGGATCCTGCCCGAACTCACCGGCCCCCCTTCCTTCGGGACCCGTCCCTAAGGTGCCGACAAGCTGGTCGATCACTCTGCGGACGTCCCGCTGGTCCCGTAGCCGCCGCTCAGGGAGCAGAAGTGGACGCCGAGCGAGTCGCCGACGGGCGGTCTGCCGAACCGCCCGGGGCCGGCGACGGGCGCGGTCATTCGCCCGCGTCGTCCTCCCGCAGGGCGGCGGCTTCTTCGGCCTCGCGCTGCTGCAGGACGGTCAGGCGGCCGGTGAGCTCATCGACGGTGACGACGCCGACGGCCACGGCCGCATACAAGGCCTCCAGGTTCGAGTAGCCCAACTCGGTGCCCAGTTGCAGCATCGTGCCGTCGCTCTCCAGGTCCAGAATGTTCTCCCCGCGTGTGGCGAGAGCGTCGGCGACCAGCCGCCGTCCGGCGAGCCCGGTGGTCTCGGTGTGCCGGTCGGCGAGCCACTGGGCGATGTGGACGCGGGCGTGTCCGGTGCGGGCGGATTCCAGCCACATCTCGGGCGGGCCGGACCCGGCCTCGCCTGCGGTGAGGATCTCCACCACCTGACCGTCTTCGAGCGGCGCCGTCATCGGGGACAGGCGCCCGTTGGTGAGTGCGCCGACGGCGCGGTGGCCGGTGTCGGTGTCGAGCGCGTAGGCGAAGTCGATGGCGGTCGCGCCGGCCGGGAGCGTGACGACGTCCCCGGCCTGGGTGAAGGTCACGATCCCGGCGCTGCGCAGGTCCACCCGCAGGCTGTCGAGGAACTCCGCCGAGGGGGCGTGCGCCTGCCAGGCGAGCAGGTTCCGCAGCCACTGCAGGTCGGCCCGGTGCGCGGCCGCGCGGGCGTGGGTGCCGGACGCCTGGGCGGCGTCCTGGATCTGGCTGATGATGCCGTACTCGGCGATCCGGTGCATCTGCGGAGTGCGGACCGCCAACTCCAGGACCTCCCCGCCGGCGGTGACCACCGAGGTGTGCAGCGACTGATACATGTTGTACTTCGGCAGCGCGATGAAATCCTTCATCCGGCCCGGCATCGGGCGCCACAGCCCATGGATCGCCCCGAGCGCGACATAACAGTCGGCGGCGTCGCCGTCGACGAGCACGGTGACCCGGGCCGCCTCGCCCATCCGCGGTGGATCGGCCGGGCTGATCGGCGGCATGCGGCGGTCCTGGTGCAGGGAGAACAGGTGCCGGTCCCGGGAGACCACGCGTGCTTTCAGGCGCGCGGCGGTGAGGGCCTCACGGAGCTGTTCGAGCAGCGGGTCGAGCCGGGCGGCGCGGTCGGTGGCGCTGCCGGCGACCGCGTCACGCGTGCGCTCGTACCCCTCCGGGTGCAGGCACGCGAAGGCGACGTCCTCCATCTCGCGCTTGAACACGTAGATGCCCAGCCGTTCGGCGAACGGCACGAGCAACTCCAGGGACGCCCGTGCGATCCGCCGGCGCTTCTCCGGCTTCGGATGGAACCGCAGGGTCCGCAGGTTGTGCACCCGATCGGCGAGTTTGATCACTAGGACACGGAGGTCATCGGCGGCCGCCAGGATGATCTTCCGGAACGTCTCGGCCTCCGCTCGGTCGCCCCACTTGGAGCCGTCCAGCTTGGTCACGCCGTCGACGAGGACGGCGACCTCCTCGCCGAACTCGGCGTGAACCTGGCCCAGCGTCAGGTCGGTGTCCTCGACCGTGTCGTGCAGCAGCGCGGCGGCCAGCGTGGTGGTGTCCATGCCCAGATCGGCCAGGATGAGCGCGACCGCGAGCGGATGCGTCACATACGGCGCACCGGACTTACGGGTCTGCCCGCGGTGGTACCGCTCGGCCATCGTGTAGGCGTATCGCAACCGCCGTACGTCGGCCTTCGGGAAATGCGTCTTGTGCGCGGCGATCAGCGGATCGGCCGCACGATCCTCATGGTCCCGGCGGAAGAACCCCGCCGGGTCGGTCAATTGGATTAACCGGCCGAGGCGGTGGGCCCGACGCGGACCGCCGGCCGTCGCCGCCTTACCGATCGACTCCTCACCCATCCGTCCGCCCTTGCCGGTGCTCGGTCCTCCGCCTCATCCAACACGCCTTCGCCGCGACGCGCCTCCCCTTCACCCGATACCCGCCGACGCTGCCGTGATTCCCTGGGCATGCCAGGGCCGGCCGGAGACGATCGGATTTTCTCATCGCAGCACCGATGAGTTCTCGTGGCGGCCGTCGTTACATGGTCCAGAACGTCGGTGACCGACCGACCGACCCGATCCGAGAGGCCGCAGCATGGACATGAAACTCGAGCTCATCGTCGTACCCGTCGCCGACGTAGACCGCGCCAAGGCGTTCTACGCCGAGAAGGCGGGGTTCACGGTGGACGTCGACTTCAGCGCCGGGGAGGACTTCCGGGTCGTGCAGCTCACGCCGCCCGGATCGGCGTGCTCGATCAGCATCATGAAGAACAAGGAGGCGGCCGGGTCCCTGCAGGGCCTGCACCTGGTGGTCGCCGGCATCGACGCCGCGCGCGCCGAGCTCGCCGAGCGCGGACTGGAGGTCGGGGAGGCCTATCACTTCGGCGCCGGGGGACAGATGCCGGGCCACGACCCCGAGCGCCGCGACTACGGCACCTTCGCCTCCTTCAGCGACCCCGACGGCAACGGCTGGGTGCTGCAGGAGGTCCGGAGCCGCGGCGGCGAGGCATGATCGCCTCCGGCATGATGATGAGCGCGAGCGATGAGGTCTCCGACATGATGAGCATGAGCGCGAGCGATGAGATCGCGGCGGCCGTCGCGGGCGACGAGCCGGCGTTCGCCGCCCTGACCGAGCGGCACCGGCGGGAGCTGCACGTCCACTGTTACCGGATGCTGGCCTCCTTCGACGAGGCGGAGGACGCCGTGCAGGAGACGTTCCTGCGGGCGTGGCGGGGCCGGGAGGGTTTCGACGGCAGCACGCTGTTCCGCGCCTGGCTCTACCGGATCGCGACCAACGTCTGCCTCGACCAGCTCCGGCGCGGATCGCGCCGTACGGCCGTATCCTCCTTCGCCGAGGTGCCGTGGCTCCAGCCGTATCCGGACGGTCTGCTCGACGAGGCCGCGCCCGCGGTCGAGGGGCCCGACGAGGTCGTCGTCGAGCGGGAGACGATCGAGCTGGCGTTCGTCGCGGCTTTGCAGGCGCTGCCACCGCGACAGCGCGCGACGTTCATCGCCCGCGACGTGCTCGGCAGGTCGGCGGCGGAGACGGCGGAGCTGATGGACACGAGCGTCGCCGCGGCCAACAGCGCGCTGCAGCGGGCTCGTGCCACGATGCAGCGGCAGTTGCCGGCGCGACGCAGCGAATGGTCCGCGGGAGAGCTCAGCGGGACGGAACGCACCTTGCTCGAGCGGTTCATCGACGCGCACGAGCGGTGCGACGCCGCCGCCGCGATCGCGATCGCGTCCGAGGACCTGCGTATCACGATGCCGCCGCACCCCTTCTGCTACGAGGGCCTGGCGGCGATCGCGCCGCTGCTCGAGCGGGCGTTCGGGGAGGACCGCGAGGGCGACTGGCGTCTCGTCGCGACGTCGGCCAATCGGATGCCGACCGCCGCGAGCTACCTGCGCCGGCCGGGTGACTCGGAGTACAGGGCGTTCAAGTTCGACGTCCTGCGGGTCGAGGACGGCCGGATCCAGGAGATCACGACGTTCGGCCCGGCGCTGTTCCCGGCCTTCGGTCTCCCGCCGACGCTCTGAGGCGAACACGGTGCTGCCCCCGGGCATGGCCGGGGGCAGCACCGGGGTTCAGATTCCGGGCAGCCGCCGCGGGGACCGGCGGAGGAAGACGGCCCAGGTCACGGCGAAACAGAGGGCGTAGTAGGCGATGAACGCGACGTAGGCGCCATTGCCCGTCTTGTAGGTCAGGAACGACTGGCGGAAGGCCAGGTTCACGAGAACGCCGCCGAAGGCGCCGATCGCGCCGGCCACCCCGATCAGGGCGCCGGACAGGCGCCGGGCCTCGTCCTCGCTCGGGGCCTTGGCCCTGAAGATCGCGGGGATCATCTTGTACGTCGAGCCGTTCCCGAAGCCGCTGAAGATGAACAGCAGCACGAACCCGGTGAGGAACAGCGGCAGCGACTTCTCGACCGAGGCGGTCAGGACGATCGAGGCGCCGATCGCCATCGCCACGAAGTTCCAGAAGGTGACCTTGGCACCGCCGAGCCGGTCCGCGGCCCAGCCGCCGACGGGCCGGATCAGCGAGCCGAGCAGCGGCCCGAGGAACGTCAGGTACGCCGCCTTGATGGGGGTGTCGAAGTCGGCCTTGAACTGCACCTGCAGCACCTGGCCGAAGGCGAAGCCGAATCCGATGAACGATCCGAACGTCCCGATGTACAGCAGTGACATGACCCAGCTGTACGGGTCCTTGACGACATCCCGCATCGCGCGCTTGTCGTTGCGCATGCCGGCGAGGTTGTCCATCCACAGCGCGGCGCCCAGCGCGGCCAGCACGATGAAGGGGATGTAGATCCCGGCCACCAGGCGCGGGTGGTCCTTGCCCGCCGTCGCCAGCACGGCGAGCCCGACCAGCTGGACGACGGCCACGCCGATGTTGCCGCCGCCGGCGTTGATGCCGAGTGCCCAGCCCTTGAGCCGCTGCGGGTAGAAGGCGTTGATGTTGGCCATCGACGAGGCGAAGTTGCCGCCGCCGACACCGGCGACCGCCGCGAGGATGAGCAGGGTGCTGAAGGACACGCCCGGCTTGACCAGGATCGCGGCCATGACCGCCGGGACGAGCAGGAGCGAGGCGCTGAACATCGTCCAGTTACGGCCGCCGAACTTCGCGACCGCGAAGGTGTACGGCAGGCGCAGAGCGGCGCCCAGCGCCGTGGGGACCGTCGTAAGCAGGAACTTCCCGGAGGGGTCGATGTGGTACGCGGGGCCGAGGAACAGCACGAGCACCGACCACAGACTCCACACGGAGAACCCGATGTGCTCGGAGAAGATCGAGAAGATGAGGTTGCGCCGCGCGACCTTGGCCCCGGCCTCCTTCCAGAAGTCGTGGTCCTCCGGCTGCCAGTCCGCGATCCACCGGCGCCCGGCGGGGCCGGCGCCGGGAAGGCGTTCTTCGATGGTGGTCATTCGGCTTCCTCCTGGCTGGGGTGCTGCGCCGAAGCTAGGAGCCGCCCGTTTCCTCGGTGTGTGTCGCGTAATGCGGCAGTGATAACTTCCCTGCACCCTATTCGGGCCGCGCTGTGAGGTTCCGTTCATCGCACCGCAGGTCAGCGGCCCTGGTGAAGTGCTTGTTGCGGGCCGGTAACACGAGGGACGTCGTCGCGAAACGCCTCAACCACACGATCGAGGCATGTCGCCCACACCTACGCACTGTCCGTACTGCGCGCTGCAGTGCGGGATGCTCGTCGGCCCCGGCACGATCGCGCCGCGCGACGACATCCCGGCCAACGGCGGCGGAGGTGGAGCCCCGGGGGCGGTGGGGCGTAGCCAAGGGGGTGGGGCACTGTGCCAGAAGGGGTGGACGGCGGGGGAGCTGCTCACGGCCCCGGACCGGCTGACCGTCCCGCTCATGCGGGCGCACCGGGACGCTCCTCTGGAGCCGGTGTCCTGGGACGCCGCGCTGGACCGGATCGCGGCCGAGATCCGCCGGATCCAATGCGCGTACGGGGACGAGGCCGTGGCGGTCTTCGGCGGCGGCGGGCTGACCAACGAGAAGGCCTACCAGCTCGGCAAGTTCGCCCGGGTGGCGCTGCGCACCCCGAACATCGACTACAACGGCCGCTTCTGCATGTCCTCGGCGGCCGCCGCGCAGAACCGCGCATTCGGCATGGACCGGGGCCTGCCCGCGCCGATCACCGACATCGCCGCCGCGGACACGATCCTGCTGGCCGGCGGCAACGTCGCCGAGACGATGCCGCCGTTCGTCCGGCACCTGACCGCCCAGCGCGAGCGCGGCGGAAAGCTGATCGTCATCGACCCGCGGGAGACCTCGACGGCCCGCCGCGCCGACCTGCACCTGCAGGTCACGCCGGGCACCGACCTGGCCCTGGCCAACGGGCTGCTGCACCTGGCGATCACCGAGGGACTGATCGACAAGGCGTACCTCGACGAGCGCACCACGGGGTTCAAGACGGTCCGCACCGTGATCAACGGGTACTGGCCGGACCGCGTCGAGCGGATCACCGGCGTGCCGGTGCCGAAGATGCGCGAGGCCGTGCGCCTGCTCGGCGACGCCGCGAACGCGCTCATCCTCACCGCGCGCGGCGCCGAACAGCACGCCACCGGCACCGACACGGTCACCGCCTTCATCAACCTGGCGCTGGCGCTCGGCCTGCCGGGGCGTCCCGGGTCGGGGTTCGGCTGCCTGACCGGACAGGGCAACGGCCAGGGCGGCCGGGAACACGGGCAGAAGGCGGACCAGCTGCCGGGCTACCGGAAGATCGACGACCCGGCGGCACGCGAGCACGTCGCCCGGGTCTGGGGGATCGATCCGGACGACCTGCCGGGGCCCGGGCTGTCGGCCACCGAACTCCTGGGCGCCCTGGGCACGCCCGGCGGGCCGCGCGCCCTGCTGCTGTTCGGCTCCAACCCCGTCGTGTCGGCCCCGGACGCGGGCCGGATCGAGGAGCGCCTCGCGGCACTCGACCTCCTCGTCGTGGCCGACTTCGTGCCGTCCGAGACCGCCGCGCGCGCCGACGTCGTGCTGCCGACGGCGCAGTGGGCCGAGGAGACCGGCACGATCACGAACCTGGAGGGCCGCGTGCTCCTGCGCCGCGCGGCCGTGCCGAGGCCGCCGCAGGTCCGCGGCGACCTGGACATCCTGGCCGCGCTCGCCGAGCGCCTCGAAGCGCCCGGCAGGTTCAGCGTCGAACCGGCCGAGGTGTTCGACGAACTGCGTGCGGCCAGCGCCGGCGGGATCGCCGACTACTCCGGCATCACGTACGAGCGCATCGTCGCCGAGACCGGGGTCTTCTGGCCCTGCCCGGGCGAGGGCCACCCGGGGACGCCGCGCGTCTTCTTGGACCGGTTCGCCACACCGGACGGGCGCGCCCGGTGCGTCCCCGTCGAACACCGCGGCCCCGCCGAGGACATCAGCGCCGACTACCCCGTCTACCTCACGACCGGCCGGGTGCTCGCGCACTACCAGAGCGGCGCGCAGACCCGGCGGATACGCGCGCTGGTGGACGCGGTGCCTGAAGCGTACGTGGAGATCCATCCCGACCTGGCCGAGCGCCTCGGCATCGAGGAGGGGGCCGAGATCCGCGTCACCAGCCGGCGCGGCGGCGCCGTCGCCAAGGCGCGGTTCAGCAGGGCGATCCGGCGCGACACCGTGTTCATGCCCTTCCACTGGGCCGGTCCCGCACGCGCCAACCTGCTCACCAACCCGGCACTCGATCCGACATCCCGGATGCCGGAGTTCAAAGTCTGCGCCGTCCGAGTGGAGAAGCCGTGAAGAAGCGAATCGTGGTCGTCGGCAACGGGATGGCGGGCTCCCGGCTCGTCTCCGAGCTGCGGGCCCGCGACGAGGAACCGCGGATCACCGTGTTCGGGGCCGAGGCCGCACAGCCGTACAACCGCGTACTGCTGTCGAACGTCCTGGCCGGCATCGCCGCGCCCGGCGACATCGGCCTGACCGATCCGGGGTGGTACGCCGCGAACGACGTCGACGCCCGGCTCGGGGAGGAGGTCGTCGCGATCGACCGGCAGCGCAAGACGGTGACCTCGGCCGACGGGACGGTCACCCCGTACGACACGCTCGTGCTCGCCACCGGCAGCGCCCCGGTCGTGCCGCCGCTGCCCGGACTGGACGCCGACGGCGTCGTCGCCTTCCGCACGCTCGACGACTGCCGGGACATCATGGGCCTCGCGGACGACGCCGAGTCCGCGGTCGTCGTCGGAGGCGGGCTGCTCGGCCTCGAGGCGGCCCGCGGGCTGGCCGGACGCGGGCTGCGGGTCACCGTCGTCCACCTCGGCGGGCATCTGATGGAGCGGCAGCTGGACGCCGAGGCCGGCGGCGTGCTGCAGCGCACGATCGGGGACCTCGGGGTCCGTACGCTCGTCGGGGCGCGGCTGACCGGGGCGCGGGCCGAGGACGGGCGTGTCACCGGCGTCGAGCTGGATGACGGCACGGTCCTGCCCGCCGACCTGGTGGTGCTGGCCTGCGGCATCCGCCCCGAGACCGGGCTCGCTCGCGCGGCGGGCCTCACCGTGGGCCGGGGCGTGGTCGTCGACGACCGGCTCCGTTCGGTCGACGACCCCGACGTCCACGCGATCGGGGAGTGCGCGCAGCATCAGGGCACGGTGTACGGGCTGGTCGCGCCCGCGTGGGAGCAGGCCAGGATCCTCGCCGACCTGCTCACCGGCGGCGACGCCCGGTACGAGGGCTCGCGGCAGGTCACCCGGCTCAAGGCGGCCGGGATCGAGCTGGCCGCCATGGGCGAGACCGCGCTCGGCGACGACGAGGCCGAGGTCGTCCGCTTCGCCGACCCGACGCGCGGCACGTACAAGAAGGTCGTCATCAGGGACGACCGCCTCATCGGCGCGATCCTGATCGGCGAGACGACCACGGCGGGGCTGCTGACCCAGCTGTACGACCGCGCGGCGCCCGTGCCGTCCGACCGCCTGGGGCTGCTCTTCCACGGGCTGAACCCGGTCACGCCCGCCGAGACGCCCGTTCGCATGCCGGACGCGGCGACGATCTGCGCGTGCAACAACGTCAGCAAGGGCCGGATCCGCGCCTGCTGGGAGGCGGGCGGGCGCGACGTCGCCGACGTCGCCGCCGAGACCCGCGCCACCACCGGCTGCGGCGGCTGCCGCGACACCGTCGAAGGCATCCTCGAGTGGCTCGGCACCCAGGAGGTGACGTCTCCCACCAGGTCAGGCCGTACGTGAGCGGCTTGTAGCACAGCGGTAACAAGCGGGACGCAGACGCGAAACGCCTGATCGTCAAGATCGAGGTCAAGCGCGTCGGGGAGGATTGAATCGGATGACTGGCCGTCTTGTCGTCGTAGGGCACGGTCCGGCGGCACATCGCCTCGTCGAGGCGCTGCGGGAGCGCGACTCCGCCGACCGGTGGCAGATCACCGTGGTGGGCGAGGAGGCCCGTACGGCGTACGACCGGGTGGCGCTGACGTCCTACCTCACCGAGGACGCCGATCTCGGCTACCCGGCTCACGACGAGAGCGTGACCGTACGGACCGGGGAGCGGATCGCCGCGATCGACCGGACCGCGCGCACCGTCACCACGGACGCGGGGGAGACCCTGCCGTACGACGCGCTGGTGCTGGCCACGGGGTCGGTGCCGTTCGTGCCGCCGGTGCCCGGCGCAGAGCACGCCTTCGTCTACCGGACGATCGAGGACCTGGACGCGCTGCGCGCCGCAGCCGGAAGCGGCTCTGCTGAAAGCGGCGACCTTACTACGTCAAGGCCGCGGGCCGGTGTGGTCGTCGGCGGCGGACTGCTCGGCCTGGAAGCCGCCCGCGCGCTGCAGGGGCTCGGCCTGGACACCCACGTCGTCGAGGTGGCGCCGTGGCTGATGCCGCGCCAGCTCGACGAGGGCGGTGGCGCGATGCTGCGCCGCCACATCGAGGCTCTCGGCATGACCGTGCATATCGGTGCCGGAATCGAGCGCATCGAGCCCGGCGCCATGCGCCTCGCCGGGGACGTCGTCCTGGACGCCGGCGTGGTCGTCTTCTCGGCGGGCATCCGCCCGCGCGACGATCTCGCCCGCGCGGCCGGCCTGGCGGTGGGGGAGCGCGGCGGCATCGTCGTCGACGACACCTGCCGCACCGAGGACCCCCGCATCTTCGCGATCGGCGAGTGCGCGCTCATCGGCGGAATGGTCTACGGCCTGGTCGGGCCGTGCTTCACCATGGCCGAGGTCGTCGCGGACCGGCTCCTGGACGGCGAGGCGCGGTTCACCGGCGCCGACCTGTCGACCCAGCTCAAGCTCATGGGCGTCGACGTCGCCAGCTTCGGCGACCCGTCCGCCGACGCCCTCGACGTGATCTACACCGACCCGGTCGCCGGGATCTACAAGCGCCTCGTCGTCAGCGACGACGCGCAGACCCTCCTCGGCGGCGTGCTCGTCGGCGACGCCTCGTCGTACCCGACGCTCCGCGCGTTCGTCGGCGCGAAGCTGCCCGGGACACCCGAGCAGGCGCTGTTCGGCGGCACCGAGGCGGCGGGCGGCGCGCTGCCGGAGTCGACGGTCATCTGTAGCTGCAACAACGTGACGGCCGGGGCCATCCGCTGCGCGATCGCCGACGAGCAGCTCACCGACGTCGGGGCCGTGAAGTCGTGCACGAAGGCCGGAACCGGATGCGGCAGCTGCGTGCCGTTGGTGAAGAAAATCCTCGACGCGGAGCTGACCGCCGCGGGCATCGAGGTCAGCAAGGCGCTGTGCGAGCACTTCGACCACAGCCGCGCGGAGCTGTTCGACATCATCCGGGTGCGCGGCATCACGACCTTCTCCCAGCTGATCACCGAGCACGGGCGCGGTCGCGGCTGCGACATCTGCAAGCCGGCGGTCGCCTCGATCCTGGCCAGCCTCGGCAACGGCCACATCCTCGACGGCGAGCAGGCCGGCCTCCAGGACACCAACGACCGGTTCCTCGCCAACATGCAGAAGAACGGCACCTACTCGGTCGTGCCCCGCATCCCCGGCGGTGAGATCACGCCGGAGCGGCTGATCGTCATCGGCGAGGTCGCCCGGGAGTTCGGCCTCTACACCAAGATCACCGGCGGGCAGCGGATCGACCTGTTCGGGGCCCGTGTCGAGCAGCTTCCGCACATCTGGAAGAAGCTGATCGACGCCGGCTTCGAATCCGGCCACGCGTACGGCAAGGCGCTGCGCACGGTGAAGTCCTGCGTCGGCTCGACGTGGTGCCGGTACGGCGTCCAGGACTCGGTCGGCCTGGCGATCCGCCTCGAGCTGCGCTATCGCGGCCTGCGGGCCCCGCACAAGATCAAGTCGGCGGTGTCCGGGTGCGCCCGCGAGTGCGCCGAGGCCCAGAGTAAGGACTTCGGGGTCATCGCCACCGAGAAGGGCTGGAACCTCTACGTCGCCGGCAACGGCGGGATGCGGCCGCGCCACGCGGACCTGTTCGCCAGCGACCTGGACGAGGACACGCTGATCCGCTACATCGACCGGTTCCTGATGTTCTACATCCGCACCGCCGACCGGCTGCAGCGCACCGCGTCCTGGATGGAGAGCCTCGACGGCGGTCTCGACTACCTGCGCGAGGTGATCACCGAGGACAGCCTCGGCATCTGCGCGGAGCTGGACGCCGCGATGGAGCGGCACGTGGAGGACTACTCCGACGAGTGGCGGGCGATCCTCGATGACCCCGACAAGCTGCGCCGCTTCGTCTCGTTCGTCAACGCGCCGGGCACGCCCGATCCGAGCATCGTCTTCGAGCCCGAGCGCGACCAGATCAAGCCGGCCATGGCGGAGGTGACCCCGTGACCGATGCGGAGGCACGTCCGGAGATCGCGGAGTGAAGGGAGCATTCGATGACCGAGATCTGTGAGGCGCCGGCGGGCACCGGCACGCTGACCGCGACACGCTGGACCACGGTGTGCGACTACGACGACCTGCAGCCCGAGCGCGGCGTCTGCGCGCTCGTCGGCGACCGCCAGGTCGCGATCTTCCGCACCCACGACGGTGAGCTGTACGCCCTGTCGAGTCACGACCCGTTCAGCGGAGCGAACGTCCTGGCGTGGGGGATCGTCGGATGCCGCGGCGGGCAGCCCACCGTGGCGTCCCCGATGTACAAGCAGGTGTTCGACCTGACCACGGGCCGCTGCCTGGACGAGCCGGAGGTCTCGGTGCGGACCTTCCGAATACGGCGTAGCGGCGGCCGCGTGGAGGTGGCCGCGTCGTGAAGGACGAGCCACTGGCCGGATTCACGGTGGGCGTCACGGCGGCGCGCCGTCACGAGGAGCTGTCCGCGCTGCTGGAGCGCAAGGGCGCCCGCGTCGTGTACGCCCCCGCGATCCGGTTGGTGCCGCTCGCCGACGACGCCGAGCTGCTCGACGCGACCCGCGACATCCTCGCGGACCCGGTCGACGACGTGGTCGTCACGACCGGAATCGGCTTCCGCGCGTGGCTGGAGACGGCGGACGGCTGGGGGCTGCGCGACGACCTGATCAAGCGGCTCGGCGACGTGCGCATCCTGGCCCGGGGGCCGAAGGCCCGCGGAGCCGTGCGCGCCGCCGGGATGGCCGAGGAGTGGTCGCCGGAGTCGGAGAACTGCGACGAGGTCCTCCGCCACCTCCTGGAGGAGGACCTCAGGGGGCGCCGCATCGCGGTCCAGCTGTACGGCGAACCGACGCCCCACCTGACGAGCGCGCTCCGCCGCGCGGGCGCCGAGGTCGTGGAGATCCCGGTGTACCGCTGGTCCCGTACGGACGACCCGACGCCGCTGCGCCGACTGGTCGGGCAGGCGGTCGCCGGCACCGTCGACGCGATCACGTTCACGAGTGCGCCGGCGGTGTCGGCGACCTTGGCCGTCGCGGCCGAGGACACCCTCGAAGACCTGCTGCTGGAGGCCTTGCGTACCCAGGTGGTCGCCGCCTGCGTCGGGCCGGTCACCGCCGCGCCGCTGGAGGAGCGGGGCGTGGCGACGGTACGCCCCGAGCGCGCCCGCCTCGGCGCCCTGGTCCGGGCGCTCGCCGCCGAGCTGCCCGTGCGGCGGTCGAGGCGGATCGCCGTGAACGGCCATGCCCTCGAGCTGCGCGGCCACGCCGTGGTGATCGACGGGCAGATCAGACCGATCGCGCCCGCCCCGATGGCGATCCTCCGTGCACTCGCCCGCCGGCCCGGGCACGTCGTCTCGCGCGCCGAGCTGTGCACGGTGCTGCCCAGCCGTTCCCTGCCAGGTGGAACGGGCCAGGGGCGCCCGCATCCGGACGAGCACGCCGTCGAGATGGCGGTGGCACGACTGCGCCGGGGACTGGGCCGCAACGGGCTCGTCGAGACCGTGGTCAAACGCGGCTACCGGCTGGCCTGCGACCCGCTCCGCACCGAGCGGGCCCCGTTCGCCGGCGCCCCGGAGCCGGTATGACGCTGCTCGCCGTCGGGCACGGCACCCGGGACCCCGCCGGCGTCGCCGTGATCCGGGCCCTGCTCGACCGGGTGCGCGCCCTGCGCCCCGGCCTGACCGTCATCGAGTCCTACGCCGAGATCACCGCGCCGTCCCTGGAGGACGCGCTGACGGTGTTCCCGGCCGTCCCGGGCCCGGTGGTCGCGAGTCCGGTGGTGGCGAGTCCGGTGGTGGCGGGTCCGGCGGTCGCGGGTCCGGTGGTCGCCGTGCCGCTCATGCTCGGCCGCGGCTACCACGCCCTGATCGACATCCCGGGCCGCGTCGGCCCCGACGTCGCCGTCGCGGGGCCTTTGGGACCGCATCCGCTGCTCGCCGGGGCCCTCGTGGACCGGCTGGGGACGGGCCGGTACGCCGACGCGGTCGTGCTGGGCGCGGCCGGCACCTCCAGCCCGGAGGGACTGGCCGACGCCGCCTCCGCCGCGCACCTGCTGGGCCGCCGCCTGCGCCGCCCCGTGGCGTACGGCCTCGCGGCCGGCGCCGGACCCGACCTGACCGAGGTGGTCCGCGGGCTGCGCGCCCAGGGCGCCCGCCGGATCGCGGTCGCGTCCTACCTGCTGGCCCCCGGCCACTTCCACGACCGCCTGGCGGCCGCTGGCGCCGACGTGGTCGCACCGCCCCTGGGCGTGCACGACGCGCTGGCGCGCGTCGTCCTCCGCCGCTACGACGAGGCGATGGCCGCCGTCGCCGCCGAGGCGAGGAGCCGGGACCGCCGAGCGGTCAGCCGCGCCGGGTGAGATGAATCAACGACCTCCGTGCCCGCTGACTCGGGTATGGACCTGACAGAAACCTATACGTAGCCTTGACCGGTATTGGCCGCCGATCGAGGAGCGCGTTCATGGCCACGCCATCAGTGGTGCCCGACATCCTGTCCCCGGAATTCGCCGCAGACCCGTATTCGGTCTACCGCTTGATGCTGGAAGAATCGCCATTGATCAGGCAGGAGTCGAGCGGCGGTTACGTCATCTCACGCTATGAGGACGTGCAACGCGCCTTCCGGGATCCGGTCTTCACCACCGACAACTACGAGTGGCAGCTCGAGCCCGTGCACGGGCGGACCATTCTGCAGATGAGCGGCCGGGAGCATGCCGTACATCGCGCGCTGGTGGCGCCGGCGTTTCGAGGGAACGAACTCCAGGAGAAATTCCTGCCGGTCATCGAGCGCAACTCCCGCGAACTGATCGAGCGTTTCGCCGACCGTGGAACCGTCGATCTGGTCGCGGAATTCACGACGCGGTTCCCGATCAACGTCATCGCCGACATGCTCGGCCTGGACACGGCGGATCACGACCGGTTCCACCGGTGGTACACCGCCATCATCGCGGTCTTCGGCAACCTGGCGGGCGACCCGGAGGTGACGGCGGACGGCGAGCGGACCCGCCGAGAGCTGGGCGAGTACCTCATTCCGATCATCCAGGAGCGCCGGGCGAACCCAGGGGACGACCTGCTGTCGACGCTCTGCGCCGCCGAGATCGACGGCACCAAGATGACCGACGACGACATCCGGGCCTTCTGCAGCCTGCTGCTCGCCGCGGGCGGCGAGACCACCGACCGCGCCATCTCCAGCCTCTTCCGGAACCTCCTCGAGCACCCCGACCAGCTCGCCGCCGTACGCCGCGACCGCACGCTCATTCCGAAGGCGTTCGCCGAGACGCTGCGGTACACCCCGCCGGTGCACATGGTCATCCGCCAGGTGGCCGAGGACGTCACGCTCAGCGGTGGCACCGTGCCCGCCGGCGGCACCGTCGTGTGCGCGGTCGGCGCCGCCAATCGCGACCCCCGGCGCTATTCCCGCCCGGACGTGTTCGACGTCTTCCGCGACGACCTGGCGGCCTCGACCGCGTTCTCCGCGGCGGCCGACCACGTGGCCTTCGCCCTCGGGCGTCACTTCTGCGTCGGCGCCATGCTGGCCAAGACCGAGGTGGAGGTGGCGACGAACCAGTTGCTGGACGCCATGGACGACATCGCGTTCCGGGACGGGGCCGCACCGGCCGAACAGGGGGTGTTCACCCGCGGCCTCGTGACGCTTCCCCTGGTGTTCCGGCCGGTGGCGGCCCGCGTCGCGGTGGAGGAGCCGAGCGCCACCGGCTGATCAGGCGGAGACGTACATCGGGGTGAATCCCACCGGCAGGGAGACCAGGCCGCGCATCCAGACGGACGGCGACCACGCCAGGTCCTCGGCGTCCACCGCCAGCCGGAGGTCCGGAAGCCGGTCGAGGAGCACCTCGACCGCGGCCTGGCAGATCACCTCGGCGAGCTCCGGTGCCGGAATCGGGCACCGGTGCTCGCCATAGCTGAACGACATCATGGCCTGGTTGCCGACCGCGAGCTCGGACGCGGGGCGGACCTGTGGGTCGCTGTTGGCCGCCGCCAGGCCCAGGACGAGCAGGTCACCGGCGTTGATCTGCCGTCCGCCGAGTCGCACCGGCCGGGCCGCCCAGCGGCCCAGGTAGTTCTGCGTGGGGGTGTCCTCCCACAGCACCTCGTTGAGCGCCTGGCCGACACTGCGGCGGCCACCGGAGATGTTCATGGAGAACCGGTCGTCGGTCAGCATCAGCCGGACGGTGTTGCCGATCCAGTACGCCATCGGCTGCTGGGCGGCGGTCATCACCAGGACCAGGTCGGAGATGAACTCATCTTCCGTCAGTCCGGCGGGATGATTGAGCACCCGCGTGACGAAGTCCGAGCCCGGCTGCTCGCGCTTGTGCGCCACCAGCCGCTGCATCGTCGCGCAGATGCCCTGGTACGCCTCGAGCGCGCCCTCGTCGCCGTTGACCGTGGTCATCATGTCCCGCAGCAGGCCCGGTGTCTCCGCCTCCGGCAGGCCGAAGATCTTGGCGACGGCGAGCAGCGGCAGCGGGTGCGCGAATTGGGCCATCAGGTCGACCTCGCCCGAAGCGGCGAACGTGTCGATCAGGTCGTCCGCGATTCTTTCGGACTGGTTCCGCAGGTCGAACTGGTCGACGGCGAACAGACCGTCGCTGATCGCACCCGCCCGGCGCCGGTGCTCGTCGCCTTCCGCGAACAATGTGGAGGGCTGGTAGCCGACGAACGGCATCAGCGGCCAGTCGGGCGGGATGTTGTCCCATTCGTTCCAGCGGCGGGAGTCGCGGGCGAAGATGTCCGGGTTGCTCAGCACGTGACGGACCTCCCGGTAGTCGATCACGAACCAGGCGGGGATGTCGCCCTCGATCACCACGGGAACGACCGAGCCGTGCTCCTGCCGCATCTCGCGGTACAACTCCGACGGATTGCGCAGAAACTTCGGCCCGTACAAGGGCACGGCGCCGGGGTGGGCGGGACAGCCGCCCGACGGAGCGTCGGCTGGGACGGTGGCAGGTCGAGGGTCGGTCATGGCCTTCTCCGATGATGCGCTCAGATCGCCGGCGACGCGCGCCGGCGCGATGTCACGGTTCGCGTACGGCAGACTACGATCAAGATCCGTCGAGGGCCAGTGCCGGGGAGAATCCCACGGGAACCGGGTCCAAGGAACCGGTGATCGATCAGGAGTCGCCTCCGGGCGGGGCGTCAGCGGCCGGTGAGCCGGGCGGCGACGCCGTCGAGCACCAGGCCGAGACCAGTGTCGATAGGACACCGGGACTTTGAGACAGGCGCTGCGGTCACGGCTGCCTTCGCCGGGGAGACGAGCCGGGACCGTCGGGCGGCGAGCCGCGCAGGATGACGTGCGGCGGTCGTCCCAGCTCGAGGAACATCTTCACGTCGTCGTAGCGCTCGTCGCCCACCTCGATGGCGTTCGGCAGCCGGCCCCACTCGCGGAAGCCGAGCCGCTCGTACAGCTCGATCGCGCCGTGATTGTTGCCCCGCGCGCCGAGGATCAGTACCTCGATGCCGTTCGTGCGGGCGTCGTCGATGAGCGCCTCCAGGACGAGCCGGCCGAGCCCGAGCCCACGCGCCATCGGGTGGGCCATGACTTTCTGCACCTCTGCCTGATGGCGGAAGACGTCGGTGGCGCCGCGCCGCCACAGGCCGCCGGCGGCCACCTCGCCGTCGAGGAGGGCGAACGCCAGGGCGGCGTCGCCGGCCTGGGTGCGGTCGAGGACCTCGTCCAGCCATCGGTCGGTCTCCGCCCGGTCGGGTGGGGTCAGCCAGCCGACGGCTCCGCCGAGCTCGACGACGGAGTGGATCACGCGGTGCACGCCGGCACGCAGACGCTCGTCGGCCGCGGCCGGCCAGTGGATTTCGATGAGGGGACTCACGGGTGCCCATTCTCCCCGGTGGCGTCGTAGGCCGCGCGGGCGGTGTGCACCTCCTCGATGTGCGTCTCGGCCCACGCCTTGGCCGCCTGGACGAGCGGCAGCAGGCTCACGCCGAGCGGGGTCAGCTCGTAGTCGACGCGGACCGGCACGGACGGAGTGACGGTGCGGGTCACCATCCCGTCCCGTTCGAGCGCGCGCAGCGTCTGGGTGAGCATCTTCTGGCTCACGCCCGCGATGGTCCGGCCCAGGTCGCTGTAGCGCCGCGGGCCGTCGGCGAGCGCGTTGAGGATCAGCGTGATCCACTTGTCGCTGATCCGGTCGAGCAGGTCACGAGCGGGGCAGGCGGCCATGTACGCGTCATAGGCGGCACGGGCCTCGGCCCGTCGCTGGGCGGCGGTCTGGGTGGGCATGGCGCTCCCGTGGGTCTGTTACGCACCTCTAGGTACGTACTTACCGATGGAGAGTAGCAGCCCGTAGGTTCGCCGTGTCATGCCGATCCACGCACGCAGAGAGGACCACACCATGCGCGCGGTCATCGTTCGTTCCTACGGAGGCCCGGAGGTCCTGGAGCTCGCCGAGGTCCAGGTCCCCGAGCCGGGCCCAGGGCAGGTCCGCATCCGCGTCCGCGCCGCCGCCGTCAACCCCGTGGACCTGGCCACCCGGGCCGGGCATCTTGTCCAGGGCGGGCTCATGGCGCCCAGGGACGTGACCGGTCTCGGCTGGGACGTCGCCGGTCTCGTCGACGCGGTCGGCCCGGCCGTGGCCGGGTTCTCGCCGGGGGACGAGGTCATCGGGCTGTCCGACCGGCTCGACCTCGCCCTGGGTACGCACGCCGAGCAGGTCGTCCTGGACGCGACCGCGGTGGCGCGAACGCCGGCCGGGCTGTCGCCGGAGGCGGCGGCCACCCTCCCGCTGAACGTCCTCACCGCCGACCAGGCCCTGGACCTCCTGGATCTGCGGGCCGGGCAGACCCTGCTGGTCACCGGCGCGGCAGGCGCCGTGGGCGGGTTCGCCACCGAGCTGGCGGCGCTGCGCGGGATCCGCGTCGTCGCGGTCGCCGGAGCGCAGGACGAGGAACTCGTTCGCGGCCTGGGCGCCGAGATCTTCGTGCCCCGCACGCGCGAACTGTCGGCGCCCGTCCGCTCGGCCGTGCCCGGCGGCGTCGACGCCGCACTGGACGCGGCCGTCGTCGGGCCCGCCGCGCTGGAGGCCGTACGGAACGGTGGGGCGTTCGCCGCCGTCGTCGGCGGGGCGGCCCCGGTCCCGCTGCGCGGCACCCGGGTCGCCAACGTGTGGATCCGCGCGGACGGACCGCGCCTGGCCGAGCTGGCCCTGCTCGCCGCCGACGGGCGCGTCACGCCGCGGGTCGCGGGCACGTTCCCGCTGGCGGACGTCGCCACCGCCCATCGGCTCCTGGAGAAGGGCGGCGTGCGCGGCCGCCCGGTCCTCACCCCTTGAGAACCGGGGGGGCGAAGCGCGAAGGCCCGCCGGGAGCGGGTGCTCCCGGCGGGCCTTCGCGCGATCGGGTCGGTCCGCTCAGCTGGCGAAGTCGAGCAGCGGCTGGGCGTTGCTCGGGTGCCGCAGCTTGGACAGCGACTCCTTCTCGAGCTGGCGGATCCGCTCGCGGGTCAGCCCGAGGTGCTTGCCGATCTCGTCGAGCGTGCGGGGCGTGCCGTCGTACAGCCCGAACCGCATCGCCATGATCTTCTCCTCGCGCGGCGAGAGCACGGACAGCGCCCGGCGCAGCTGGTCGGCCATCAGCTGCCGGTCGACCAGCTCGGACGCCTCCGGGCTGTCGGTGTCCTCGATGAGGTCGCCGATGCGGGTCTCACCGTCCTCGCCGATCGTCGAGTCGAGGCTGATCGGCTGCCGGCTCGTCCGCAGCAGCTCCTGGACCTGGGCGGGGCTCTTGTCGAGCTCCACGGCCAGCTCCTCCGGAGTCGGCTCGCGGCCGAGACGCTGGTGCATGTCCCGCTCGACCCGGCTGAGCTTGCTCAGCATCTCCAGGACGTGGACGGGCAGCCGGATCGTGCGGGCGGAGTCGGCGAAGCCGCGCTGGATGGCCTGCCGGATCCACCACATCGCGTACGTGGAGAACTTGTACCCCTTGGTGTAGTCGAACTTCTCCACCGCGCGGATCAGGCCGAGGTTGCCCTCCTGGACGACGTCGAGCAGCGACAGGCCGCGGTCGGCGTACTTCTTCGCCACCGAGACCACGAGCCGCAGGTTCGCCTCCAGCATGTGGGCCTTGGCCCGGCGTCCGTCCTCGGCGACGAGCTCGAGGCCCTCGCGGTCGCTCTCGGACAGCCCGCTGCCCGTCTCCAGCTTGTGCTCGGCGTACAGTCCGGCCTCGATGCGCTTGGCGAGTTCGACCTCCTGAGCCGCGGTGAGCAGCTGCCTGCGGCCGATGGCCTTGAGATAGGTGTGCACCGAGTCGCCCATGACCGAGGACTGGTCGTCCAGGTCGGTGGGGGCGTCCATCTCGAAGTCGTCGGTTTCCAGCTCGCTGGCCGGGGCGTCCACCCTGTCGGGCTCGGCCGGGGCGTCCGTGGCCGGTGCCTCCGGCTCGGCCTCGGCGGTCTTGGTCTTGGCCGCCGTGGCCTTCGTCTTGCCGCCGGTGGTCTTGGCCGAGCTCTTGGCGCGAGAGGGCTTGGCCTTCTTGACAGTGGCCGTACCCTTCTTCTTGGTGGATGTGGCCTCGGCCTTGTCCTCACTGGCCAGCCGGACTCCGGCGTCGGTCAGCTCGCGAATGATGGAGCGGCCCTGCGTGGGGGTGATACCGGCTTCCTGAAAGGCCGACCGCACCTCGTCCAGCGAGAGGTGCCCCTGGGAACGGCCACGGTCGAGAAGTTCCTCGAGAGGCGTAGGCCCTGCGGGCATGGTCGCAGCAGCGTTTCGCGGCATGAGGACACCTCCCTCCCTTCGTCTCCTAGCGGTACGGGACGCGATGTCCGTTTTGCGTCGTGCTCTATGCTGAAACGCGCGATTGTGCCCGGGTTGTTCCCGCAGGGCGAAAAAGTTCATGCGCGCCCGCGTCCAGACGGCGCACAGACTGCTCGCCCGCCAACCCCATAGGCTATCAGCACACGTTCTCACCTGCGATGACGCCCGACCGGCGCGTCGCATTCCCATGTGACCAACGCCACGTCGGCCTCGATCGCCACCTGGACCGCATCGACCTCAGGGATGAGTCCGGATCGTCGCGGCCTTCGACGTGCACGTGGTGATCCCGCCCCGCGTCGCGCAGGTCCAGTGGCCGATGACCACCAGCCCCGCCGTTCCCTCGGCCGGAGTGTCGGGGTCGTTGTACTTCTCGAAGACCCGCATCGCCTCGACGCAGGTCGTGCGCCCCCGTACGACCTGGACCCTGGCCTGTCCGCCGGTCACGGTCGTCACCTGCCCGCACTCCGTTCCGGGCCGTGCCGGCCGCGGTTTACCGGTGGGGGAGGGCGACGGCGTCGGGATCACCAGCGGCCGGCTCGGCCGCGCCGCCGGACGGTGCTCACTCGAGCAACCCGCGACGGCGATCAACACCAACAGGGCGAATGCAGGGCGTACCACCACGGTCACGGATTCTCTCAGAGCTGCGGGCCCGCGGTGCCGTGGCCCCGAAACGCCGGGCGGGTCTCCTCACCGATCAGACGCTCCCGGCGGTGGCGATGATCGGGATACCGCGTGACGGCCACACCCGTGACGGCCCCGTCGTTGGCTGCAGTGACGAAGCGTCAGCAGAAGAATTCACTATGTTTCCTGACGAAGATCTTTATCTGCGTGGCGCGAACGAAGATCATTAAGGGCGTGTTCCCCGCACCCTCGCAAGGAGGCTCCGTGCACATCCGCCAACGCCCCCGCTCCTCCTGGCCCGGCCGGATCGCCATCACGCTCGCGGCGACCGCTTCCGTGGTCGGCGTGGTCGGCGCCATCCCGGCCGACGCGTCGGTCTACAAGTCCTGCACGATCTCAAAGAAGCAGTGCGCCGCCGCCCGCTCCGCCCGCTCGATCTGGGCCTCGAAGGGCTATCCGACCGCCAGAGGCTGGTACCGCTGGCCGGTCGGAAAGAAGTACAACTTCGCCGGCGGGCGGTTCGACAACCGGGAGGGCGAGCTGCCCCGAGGCGCGACCTACTCCGAGTATGACGTGTACCCGAGGGCGAAGGGCGCTCACCGCGACGCGTACCGGATCGTCGTGAACCGCAAGACCCACATGACGTGGTTCTCGCCGAACCACTACACCGACTTCTACCAGCTCTAGTCCCGCCGGCATCGCCCTTCGGCTCACGCCCGGCGCAGACGCTCCAGGCCGGGTTCGCCGGAGGGGCGCAGCCGACGAGTTCGAATCGCCGTGGTACGGCGTACTCAGAGGAGCTCCACGCGGACCCACGCGCGGAGCTCCTCTGGGTTCGTGGATCAGACGTGCTTCCAGCGCCGGCGACGATCCGGGTACTGCGAGTTACTGGCAGGCGAGGTGTCCCCTCCGCGACGATGAGGCAACGAAAGATTCACCCCTTCTTGGTACGTGGGGTCTTTATCCGCGGGCCGCGAGGAATGATCATGGCGGTGTCCGTCCCCCTTACAAGGAGGCTCCGTGCACACCCGCAATCCCCGCTCCTCCTGGACGACGCGCCTCGCCGTGACGTTCGCCGCCGCGTCGGTGACCGGAGTGGTCACAACCATTCCCGCCCACGCGTCGGTCTACAACTCCTGCACGATCTCGCGGTGCGCCGACGCACGCTCCGCCAGCTCGATCTGGGCCTCGAAGGGCTACCCCGCGAGCAGTGGCTGGTACTCCTGGCCGGACGGGAAGTACAACTACACCGGCGGGCGGTTCGACAACCGGGAGGGCGAGCTGCCCAGCGGCGCCACCTACAACGAGTACGACGTGTACTCACGAGCGAAGGGCGCCCACCGCGACGCGTACCGGATCGTCGTGAACCGCAGCAGCGGCGTGGTCTGGTTCTCGCCGAACCACTACACCGACTTCTACCAGCTCTAGTCCGCCCGGAACGCACCGCGGCGCAGACGCTCCAGGTCCGGCTTGCCGGACGGCAGTAGCGGAAGCTCCTCGACGAGCTCCAGCTGACGCGGTGCGGCGTACGCGGGGAGCTCCGCGCGGACCCAAGCGCGGAGCTCCTCCAGGCCGGGCGGGTCGTCGCCCGGGACCACCACAGCGGTCACGCGTTCGCCCCACTCGGGGTCGGCGCGGCCGACGACGGCGACGTCCCGTACGGCGTGATGGCGGGCCAGCACCGCCGAGACCTCGCCCGCCACGACCTTCTCGCCGCCGGTGATGATCACGTCGTCGGCGCGGCCGCGCACGCGCAACCGCCCGTCCTCGAGGGCGCCGAGGTCCTGGGTGACGAACCAGGCGCCGTCGCGCACGGCGGCGGTCAGGTCGGGCCGTAGCCGGTAGCCGGTGAACAGCACCGGCCCGGCCAGCCGGATGCGCCCGTCGGCGCCGATGTCGACGGAGACGCCGTCGAGCGGGACTCCGTCGTAGACGCAGCCCCCGCACGTCTCGCTCATCCCGTACGTCGTGAAGACCCCGGCGCCGCGTGCCCGCGCCGTCTCGACCAGTCCGGGAGGCGCCGCCGCCCCGCCGAGCAGGATCGAGCGGAAGCCGCCCAGGTCGACGTCCGCGTCGAGGAGCCGGCGCAACTGGGTGGGCACCACCGAGAGGTGGGCGGCGCCGGACCGGGCCACGCGTTCGGCGTCGAAGCGCGGGTGGATCACCGGGTCGGTGCCCGCGACCAGGGACCGCACGAGCACCTGAACCCCGGCGATGTGGCTGGGCGGAAGGCAGCACAGCCAGCGTTCGCCCGGCCGCGCGGCCACCCGCGAGAGCGTCGCCGTCGCCGAGTGCCGGAGCGCGGCCGCCGACAGCTCCACGACCTTCGGGGCGCCGGTCGACCCCGACGTGGCGATCAGCACGGCGGTGTCGCCCGCCACGGCGGGGCCCGGCGCGCAGCCGGCGCCGCAGTCGTACCGCTGTCTCCCGGCGTCGGTCTCCACCCAGGTGGGACGCAGCGCGTCGAGCAACCTGCCGAGCGCTGGGGCGGGCAGCTCCGGGGAGAGGGGGCAGATCGCCGGACCGCTGCCGTCGAGCGCCGCCTCGAGACGGCGGAACAGGGCGGGTCCGGGCGGCAGGACGACGGCGTGCAGGCTTCGGCTCATGACGACGATCAGCTTAGCCAGGTCCCGGCAGGTCTCCGTTGAGGGTTAAATTACTATGTAAAGGCGTGCGGCGTGATCTCACCTCGCAGATCCGAGGGAACCGGCTGCGAGGCGGCGAGCCGGAGGCGCTTGAATAGAGCGGGCGCCTGCAGGCGGCGGGCCGCCGACGGGCTGGAAGGGAACACCGCATGGTCTCCGAGCTGTTCGACCCGGACGCGTGGAAAACGGTCGAGGGCTTCGACTTCACCGACATCACGTATCACCGCGCGGTCGACCAGGGCACGGTGCGCATCGCGTTCAACCGGCCGGAGGTCCGCAACGCGTTCCGGCCGAACACCGTCGACGAGCTGTACCGGGCACTGGACCACGCCCGCATGTCCAGCGACGTGGGATGCGTGCTGCTCACAGGGAACGGCCCGTCCCCCAAGGACGGCGGGTGGGCGTTCTGCTCGGGCGGTGACCAGCGGATCCGGGGCCGCGACGGCTACAAGTACGCGGAAGGCGAGACGTCCGACACCATCGACCCCGCGCGCGCCGGCCGGCTGCACATCCTGGAGGTGCAGCGGCTGATCAGGTTCATGCCCAAGGTCGTCATCTGCGTCGTGCCCGGCTGGGCGGCCGGCGGCGGGCACAGCCTGCACGTCGTCGCGGACCTGACCCTCGCCGGCCGCGAGCACGCGCGGTTCAAGCAGACCGACGCGGACGTCGCCAGCTTCGACGGCGGGTTCGGCTCGGCGTACCTCGCCCGGCAGGTCGGGCAGAAGTTCGCCCGGGAGATCTTCTTCCTGGGAGAGACGTACGACGCCGAGGCGGCACACCGGATGGGCATGGTCAACGCCGTCGTACCGCACGCCGACCTCGAGCGGACCGCGCTCGAGTGGGCCCGGAAGATCAACGGCAAGAGCCCGACCGCGCAGCGAATGCTGAAGTATTCCTTCAACCTCATCGACGACGGTCTGGTCGGGCAGCAGGTCTTCGCCGGTGAGGCCACCCGCCTGGCGTACATGACCGACGAGGCCGCCGAGGGCCGTGACTCCTTCCTGGAGAAGCGCGCCCCGGACTGGTCCCGTTTCCCCTGGTACTACTGAGGCCGCACTGCGGCGCCCGCGTCACCGGGGGACGGTGAAGGTCCGCCGGTAGGCGCTGGGCGTCGTGCCCAGTTCGTCGGCGAAGCGACGCCGGAAGTTGGACGGGTCGGGAATCCGGCGGCGGCTGCCACCACGTCCACGGGCGTGTCCGTGCGCTCGAGCAGTGAGCACGCCTCCTGGATGCGCCGGCGGAGAAGCCATTTCCCCGGTGTCGTGGCGAGGTGCCGCTCGAACAGCCGCGCCAGCGTGCGCGGCGAGACCGCCGCGCGACGCGAGGCGGCCGACGCTGATCGGCTCGTGGAGGTGCGCCTCGGCCCACTCCAGAATCGATGACAGACGTTCCTCCTCGGGAACGTCTCGCCGGGGTGAGACGCGGGCGTACTGCCGCTGCCCGCCGTTCCGGTGCGGCGGGAGCACCATGTGCCGTGCGACCTCGGCCGCGTACGCCGCGCCGAAGTCCCGGCGTACGAGCTCCAGCGCGAGATCGACCGCGGCGCCGGTGCCGGCGCTCGTCGCGACGTCCCCGTGGTCCGCGTACAGCGCGTGCGGACGTACCTCGACCTTCGGGTAGCGGCGCGCGAGTTCGTCGGCCATCCGCCAGTGGGTGGTCGCGGTCCGCCCGTCGAGCAGCCCCGTTGCCGCGAGCGCGAACGCTTCCGGTCGGGTGCGCATGCCGGTCAGCCTGTGGGCAAACCGATCTGTTCGGGTTCGAGCACGGAGCGCGGCGGCCGACTGCCTCACTCGGGCCAGGTGCTTCGCGCCGTCTGCGGGCTGGTTCCAGTTGCGGGTGAGCCATCACCCTCGTGCGACAGGCACCCTCGGGTCGCCTCGGCCGGGCCTTCGGAACCGTCAAGATCGTTCCCCCTGGTACTACTGACCGTCCCGTGCACGGGTGGGGCGCACGCGGCCCTAAGGTAAGGCGGGAGGAAGCGTCTTCGGACAGGGGGTCAGGCCATTGCGCGCGTTCGCGATCCCGATGCGCACGCGGTTTCGCGGGGTGACACGGCGAGAGGGGATGCTGGTCCGCGGCCCGGCCGGATGGGGGGAGTTCTCCCCTTTTCCGGAGTACGGGGCGAAGGAGTGCGCCCGCTGGCTCGCCGCGGCCCGTGAGGCGGCGCATGACGGATGGCCCACGCCGCTGCGGTCCCGGATCCCGGTCAACGTCACCGTCCCGGCCGTCGACCCGGAGACGGCCCACCGGATCACCCGCGTCTCCGGCTGCCGTACGGCCAAGGTGAAGGTCGCCGAGCCCGGGCAGTCCGAGGCGGACGACCTGGCACGCGTCGAGGCGGTCCGGGACGCGCTCGGGCCCGGAGGGAAGGTCCGGGTCGACGCGAACGGCGCCTGGGACCCCGACACCGCCGTCCGCATGCTCGGGCTCCTGGGCGAGCTGGAGTACGCCGAGCAGCCCTGCGCGACGCTGGACGAGCTCGCGCTCGTACGCCGGCGGGTGGACACGCCGATCGCGGCCGACGAGTCGATCCGCCGTGCCGAGGATCCGCTGCGGGTCCGTGCCGCCGAGGCCGCCGACGTCGTCGTGCTCAAGGTGCAGCCGCTGGGCGGGGTGCGCGCCGCGCTGCGCGTGGCCGAGGCGTGCGGTCTCCCGGTGGTCGTCTCCAGCGCGGTGGAGACCTCGGTCGGGCTCGCCGCGGGGGCCGCGCTGGCCGCCGCCCTGCCCGAGCTGCCCTACGCCTGCGGGCTCGGGACCCTGGCGCTCCTGGAGGGCGACGTCGTCTCCGACCCGCTGACCGTGACCGACGGCGCGATCGACGTGCGCCGGCCCGAGGTGGACGAGGACGCCCTGCGCCGGTACGAGATCGACGGTGCGGCCTGGCGGCGCCGGGCGGCCGAGGCACAGGAGGAGCTGGGCGGCGCCCCGCCGGCGACGAACCCAGAGGCGGTGCGATGAACCCGGCGACCGCGCTGGCGGCCGTGCTGGTCGACGAGCTGATGCGCTGCGGCATGAGCGACGCGGTCCTGGCGCCCGGCTCGCGGTCGGCGCCGCTGGCCCTGGCGCTGTACCAGCAGTCGAAGATCCGCCTGCACGTCCGCATCGACGAGCGGTCGGCGTCGTTCCTGGCGCTCGGCATCGCCAAGCGCAGCGGCCGCCCGGTCGCGCTGGTCTGCACGTCCGGCACCGCCGCCGCGAACTTCCACCCGGCCGTGGTGGAGGCGCACGAGGCCGGCGTGCCGCTGCTCGTGCTGACCGCCGACCGGCCGCCGGAGCTGCGCTACACCGGCGCGAACCAGACCGTCGACCAGATCAAGCTGTACGGCTCGGCGGTGCGCTGGAGCTGCGAGGTCGGCACGCCCGAGGAGCGCCCCGGAATGGTGGCGTACTGGCGGTCGCTGGCCAGCCGCGCCTGGCACGTGGCGCAGGAGCCCGACCCGGGGCCGGTCCACCTGAACGTGGCGTTCCGTGAGCCGCTGATCCCCGACGGGGACGAGGACTGGTGCGAGCCGCTCGATGGCGACGTCACCGGCGCCTGGACCAAGGTACGGGCGGCGACGCCGGGCTCGGTGCTGCACGTTCCCCCGACCCGGCGCGGGGTCCTCGTGGTCGGCGACGGCGCGGTGAACGTCAAGCGTTACGTCGCGGCGGCGTCGATGGCGGGCTGGCCCGTGCTGGCCGAGCCCAACGGCAACGCCCGCTACGGCGACCACGCCCTGTCGGCGCACCACTTCCTGCTGGGCGTGCCGGAATTCGTCGACCGGCACCACCCGGACGTCGTCGTGACGCTCGGCAAGCCGGGGCTGTCCCGCCCGCTGCTGTCGTTCCTGCGCCGCGCCGAGCAGCATGTCGTCGTCTCGCCGTCGCTGGCGCGCTGGCCCGACCCCGTGCGGTCGGCGACGCAGGTGGCGCAGGAGGCGGAGATCCCGGTCGTCTCGGGTGACGACTCGTGGCTGAAGTCCTGGCGGACGGCCGACCTCATCGCGCGCAACGCCGTGGACGGGGTTCTGGAGGCCACCGAAGACCTGACCGAGCCGCGACTCGCCCGCGACCTCGTGGCGGCGATCCCCGGAGGTTCGCTGCTGCTGGCGGCGGCGAGCATGCCGATCCGCGACCTCGACCAGACGATGCATCCGCGCCGGGGCATCCGCATCCTCGCCAACCGGGGGGCGAGCGGCATCGACGGGCTGGTCTCGACGGCGATCGGGGCGGCGCTGGCGCACGGCAACCGGTCCTACGCCCTGCTGGGCGACCTGGCATTCCTTCACGACCAGAACGGCCTGATCATCGGCCCGCAGGACCAGCGTCCCGACCTGGCCATCATCGTGATCAACAACGCCGGGGGCGGGATCTTCTCGCTGCTGCCGCAGGCCACGTTCCCCGAGCCGTTCGAGCGGGTGTTCGCGACGCCGCACGAGGTCGACATCGCCTCGATCGCGGCGGCGCACGGCATCCCGTACGCCCGCTTGGAAACCCTGAGCGACCTGCCGAAGGTCGTGGCGAAGGAGGGCCTGCGGATCGTGGAGGCGCGGACCGACCGCGTGGCCAACGCCGAGTTCCACGCCCGGATGCGCGATGCGGCGCACGACGCGGTCCGGACGCTCCTGGGCGTCTGACCGTCCGGCACGGCCCGCGCGGCGTCGCCCCGCGGCGCGGTCCACGCAACGTCGCCCGTGCGGCGCGGTCCGTCCGGTCTGGCCCGCGCGGCGCGGTGCGTGCGGTGTCGCCGATGCAGCGCGGGTCCGTGCGGCGTCGCCTCGTGCGGTGTCGCCGGTGTGGCGTGGGTCCGCTCAGCCGGTCTCGTACGCCCTGGCCTGCAGGGTGAACAGCTGGGCGTAGCCGCCTCCCTGGGCGAGCAGCGTCTCGTGGTCGCCCACCTCCGTGATGCGGCCGCCGTCCAGCACGATGATCAGGTCGGCCGTCCGCACGGTGGAGAACCGGTGGGAGACCAGCAGGGTGACGCCGCCGGTCCGCTGCCCGGATCGGGACAGTTCGGCGAATCGGCCGAACAGTTCGGCCTCGGCGGCGGGGTCCAGACTCGCGGTCGGCTCGTCGAGGACGGTCAGCAGCGGTTCGGAGCGCATCAGCCCGCGGGCGAGTGCGATCCGCTGCCACTGCCCGCCGGACAGCTGCTCGCCGCCGGTGAACCAGTTGCCGAGGGGAGTGGCGAGCCCGTCGGGCAGCCTGGCCGTCAGGCCGTCGCCGCCTGCGGCCGTCAGTGCGGAGCGCACCGCCTCCTCGTCGTCGACGCGGGGCAGGTCACCGATGCCGACGGCTTCACGGGCGACGAGGCTGGGGCGGACGAAGTCCTGGAACACCGCGGTCGTGTGGGCGCGCCACTCGCCGGGGGACAGGGCGGCCAGGTCGATGCCGTCGATCAGGATCCGCCCGGCGGTCGGCCGGTACATCCCGGTGAGGAGCTTGGCCAGTGTCGTCTTGCCGGCGCCGTTCTCGCCGACGATCGCGATCGTGGCCCCGGCGGGGAGGTCGACGGTGAGGTCGTGCAGGACGTCATCGCTCTTCTCGGGGTAGTGGAAGCCCACGCTCTCCAGGCGGATGCCCGTGCCGAGCCGGTCGGGGACCCGCGCCGTGGCGGGGGTACGGGTCTCCTCCGTGACGTAGTCCTCGAGCCACCGCAGCCGCCGGGCCGTGCGGAGCGCCGTCGCCAGCGACCCGGCGGTGTCGGAGGCGCCAGCGACCTGGCTCTGGGCGCGCCGCATCAGGCTGATGGCCATGACGACCTGACCGGGAGAGGTGTGCCCGTGGGCGGCGCGCAGCACCAGCACGATGATGACGGCGACGAAGGCGACGGCGTACCCGGTCCAGCCCAGGGCCTCCCAGGCCGCGCTCCGGATCGCTCCCCGGACGTCGCGCCGGCGGGCGTCCTCGGTGAGCGCGGCGTGACGGGCGGCCAGGGCGCCGGTGACGCCGTACGTCCGCAGCTCCTTGGCGGTGCCGGCCGTCGTCGCGAGCGTGAACAGGTCGCCGATCAGCCGCTGGACCGGTGCGAGGTCGTCGCCGGTGCGCGCCTGGACGCGCGCGGCCCGCCGGTCGGCGAGCGCGGGGATCAGCCCGAACAGCGGCATCAGCATGACGGGCGGGTATACGGTCGCCAGCAGTACCATGATCGCACCACTTCTGATCACCACCTGCCAGGCGCGCAGGAGCTGCCGGGGAGCCGAGGCCAGCGTGCGCCGGTCGCCGCGGAGCTGGTCGATCTCCGACAGCAGGTCCTGGCGTTCGAAGTGCTCCAGCCGGGGCGCGGTGCTCACCAGCAGCGCGATGCGTTCGGAGACGAAGCGGTTCAGGCGGTCGGTGAGCGTCCAGTTCCCGGTGACGGACAGCGTCCCGACGGTCGTCGACACGGTGAACAGCACGGCCACGACGACCACGCCGGCGACGACCTCGCCGGAGCGATGGTCGAGGGCCCCGTCGACCATGGAGTGGAAACCGAGGGGGAAGGTGGCCGAGGCGACGGCCGAGACGGTCGCGGCGATGACCGCACACACCAGCGTCGTGGGAGCCGCCCGCCAGGCCGTGCCGATCAGTATCGCGATGGTGCGGATGCTGCTCACCGGCGTGCCTCCCGGGCGAAACGTGCGGCCTGAACCGTGAACATCTCGGCGTAGGCACCACCGGCCCGGAGCAGCTCGTCGTGGCTGCCGAGCTCGGTGATGCGGCCTCCGTCGAGAACGGCGATCCGGTCGGCCTTGCGGACGGTCGAGAAGCGGTGCGAGATGATCAGACTCGTGGCGCCCTCGGTGATGGTCAGGAACCGGTCGTAGAAGCGGGCCTCGGCGCGCACGTCGAGCTGGGCCGTCGGCTCGTCGAGGACCAGCACCCCCGCGCCGCGTTCGACGGCGTACAGGGCGCGGGCCAGCGCGATCCGCTGCCACTGCCCGCCGGACAGGTCGCGGCCGCCGTCGTACTGCGCGGACAGGATGGTGTCCCACCCGTCCGGCAGGTCCGCGACCAGGTCGACCGCGCCGGCGCGGCGCGCCACCGCCGCCAGGACATCGGTGTCCACCGGCTCGCCGTCCAGGACCATCGTGACGTTCTCCCGCGCGGTGAGCGGCAGCCGGGTGAAGTCCTGGAACACCGCCGAGACGTGCCGCTGCCAGTCGCGCACCGGGAACTCCTCCAGGGGAGCACCGTCGACGAGGACGCGGCCCTCGGTCGGCGTGCGCAGCCCGGCGAGCAGGGTGATGAGCGTGCTCTTCCCCGCTCCGTTGACGCCGACGATGGCGGTGGACCGGCCCGCCTCCAGGACGAGGTTCAGGTCGTGGAGCACGTCGTGGTCGGCGCCGGGGTAGCGGAACGAGACGCCCTCGAAGCGGATCTCACGGTGGGGTGTTCCGGCGACGGTCCGTCCGCCGCCTTCGGGCGGGGGAGGGGGCCGTAGGTCCGTGGTCAGCGTGTCGAGGTCGGGGACGGACGACAGCATGGTCTCCAAGGCGATGTCGGCCGCGGTCAGCCCGCCGACCTGCAGGGTGGCGGGCAGCATGGTCAGCATCGTGACGAGGGTGCCGAGGGGGATCGTGTGCTGGTACGCGGCCGTGCCCAGCGTCACCGCGGCCGTGCCGTACCCGGCGAGGACGGCCACGCTGGACAGGGCGATCCGCCGGTTCAGCCGGCGGATCTCCTCCGCGGCGGGCTGCATCGCCTCGGTGTTGCGATCGCCGTAGCCGGCCACGAGCCAGCGGCCCAGGCCGAAGACGCGGACCTCCTTGGCGGCGGCGGGCCGGAAGGCGAGGTGCAGGTAGTACCAGCTGCGCCGCAGCGGCTCGGTGGCCTTCTTGAACGTCGCGATCCGCGTCTGGACCAGAGCCCGGAGCGGCTTTCGGACCAGCAGCCACATCACGAACAGGCCCAGCCCCAGCCACCACCGGAACCCGGCCAGGACGAGGCAGGCGAGCGCCCCCGACAGCCGGTCGCCGAGCTGCCCGATCAGTGTCATCGCCGCGCCGGCGGGCTCGTACGCGGACAGCTCGCCCTGCGCGGACGCCAGCCGGTCGAGCACGGTGGGGTCCTCCAGGTGCGCGATTCCGGCCGGTGCGGAGACCGCCTCGATCAGCCGTCGCTGCTGCACCGCGCTCATCTTCGCCCGCACCATCGCCGTCAGGACGTCCTCGGCGGGGCCGCGCAGCAGCGACAGGGTGTACAGCGCACCGGCCACGACGAGCCGCGTCAGCAGGACGTGCCCGTCGTGGGAGCCGAGCCCGGACCGGACCGCGCCCGGGATCGCGCCGACCGTACGGCCCATGGCGATCAGGACCAGGTTCGGGACGAGACCTTCGGCGATCATGAAGACGAGCGCGCCGGTCAGCAGGCCGGGGGAGTCGGCCGCGAGGGCCTTCAGCACGCGATAGCGGGGCGAGGCCCGCAGCGCGTCCAGCGCCCTCACGACACCTCCCACGAGGCCAGCGACTCCATCAGCGCCCCCGCCAGCCGCAGCAGCTCCCGCTCGGTCGGCGTCAGCCGCTCCATGGCCTGCTCCAGCCACGCGACCCTCGGCCGCAGATGGTCGGCCAGGCGCTCTCGCCCGGCGTCGGTGAGCCTGATCCGCAGCCGCCTGCGGTCGGCCTGATCGGGGACCCGGTCGATCAGACCGTCCTCCTCCAGCCGCGCGAGGGTCCGCGTCATCGTCTGCGGCTCGACTTTCTGCCGCTCGGCGAGGACTCCCGGGGCGAGCGGGCCGGAGCCGTCGAGGTGGCTCAGCACGCTGACCATCGACAGCGTCAACCCGTCACGCGGCCGTTCGGCTCGCATCCGCTGCGCCAGGCTCGTCGCGCCGCGGAACACCACCTCCGCCGTGTCATCCATGAGAGCGCAATGTAGTTCGCATCTACGTACCAGTCCACCGAATTTCCTGCCTCTCCGGCCGAAGTCGATGCGCTTATGCGAACTATCAGGCGACGGCTCAGTGCATGATCTCGATGTCGTGGTCGGCGCCGTCGGCGGCGAAGGCCAAGAGTCGGGCGCCCTCTTCGGCCAGTGCCGTACGGTCCCGGGCGGACAGCGGCGCGTACGGCTCCACGTTCAGGACGGCGCGGTCGCGCTCGCGGATGATCCGCCAGGTGCCGTGGACGAACCCGTCGATGAGGAAGGTCGGCCGGGGCGAGTCGTTCGGGGTGGCGAGCCTGCCGCGGTGCTCGTCGGAAAGCACGCGGGTACGGTCGGCGTGCGACCGCAGCAGGTTGTCGTACTCGGGCAGGAACCGCGGTGGCGCCGGGGTGTCCGGGTCGGGCCGCGGCGCGTCGGGCAGGTCGAGCAACTCGGTGCCGTCCTCGGACCGGAGGGACAGCAGGCGGGGGCGGAGCCGGTCGACGACCTGGCGCTGCCGGGTCAGGCCCGACCAGGTCTGCAGGTCCTTGACGGTCGCCGGACCGTACGCCGCGAGATAGCGGAGCACGAGATCCTCCGGTTCGGGGTCGGGTGCCAGCGGCCGGCCCAGCCAGGCCTCGGCCGACGTGTGCACCGCCTGGCCGCCCCGTCCCCAGATCCCCCGCGGCGGCAGCTGCACGAGCGGGACCCGCGTCCGTACGACCGCGGTGAGCGCGCCGCCGTCGCGGTCCGGCAGGCGCTCGCCGAGGAGCGCGCCCAGCTCGGCGAACGTGCGGGGCCGTTCCTCCACGAGCGCCCGGCCCGCCGACACGACCTCCTCGACGTCCAGGCCGGTCAGATGCCGGCCGTACCCGGTGAGGGCGCGGTCGAGCATGGGCTGTATCACCGGCCGCAGCCACCGGCAGTCGTCGGCGCTCACCAGATGGATCGTGCCGCGCATGACCACGATGCGGACGAGGTCGCGACCGATGATCCGATCGGCGAGATCCTCGGTCCGGAAGCCCTCCACCCGGGTCCACAGCCCGACGTAAGGGGCGAGCGGCGCCTGCGCCTGCATGCCGACCAGCCGCTCGACCGCCCGCACGGCCGGAACCGTCTCGCGGGCGAGCAGCATCTGGCGGGCGAGCAACGCGCGGTTCAGCGCCCGCCTGGTGAGCACCTCATTCGCGGATGTCAGCGCCGGTTCGGACGAGCGAAGGATCTCCATGCCCGGCACAGTACGGGCAAAAGCGGTCAGTTCCCTTCCGCAATGAGCGGAACGTGTCCGTCAGCCGCGGAGGGTTGTGCGGAGGGCGGTGGTGTCGTCGTCGGTCCAGCCGTGGCGTTCGAGCCAGCCGAGCGGGTCGCCGAAGCGCTCGTCGATGGTGGCGAGGAACTTCTCCATCGTGTAGGCGCGCGGCGTGTGCGTGTCGGCGGGCCGGGAGTCGAGGTCCTGGGCGTAGACGGGGCTGGAGCGCAGCCGGGCGAGGATGGCCTCGAGGCGTTCTCCGGTCGCGGTGTAGTCGGCGACGATCTCCTCGCGCGGTACGCCCGCCACGTGCAGGGCGAAGGCGACGACGACGCCGGTGCGGTCCTTACCGGCTGCGCAGTGGACGATCGAGGTGCCGCCGGTGATGACCCGCAGGGCGTTCACGACGGAGTCGGGACGGTCGGCGAGGTAGGCGAGGTAGTGCAGGACGGAGCGGTCGCTCTCCGGGCCGGCGTCCTTGCGGCTCTGCCAGGGCAGGACCTTGTCGGTGTCGACGGTGTCGGCCTCCACGTCGGTGTACCGGCCGCCCTCGGTGAACAGGGACAGGTGGTGGATCGTGACGGCGGGCTCGCGGGTGAGCGGGCCCGGGCCGAGGAGGTTCACCTCGGCCTCGCTGCGCAGGTCGATGACGTTGCGCAGGCCGAGATCCGCGACGAGGCGGCGGACGTCGTCCGGGGTGAGGTCCTGCAGGTTGTCCGAACGCAGCAGCGCGCCTGGGCGGATCTCGCCGCCGTCGGTGGTGGGCAGGCCGCCGAGGTCCCGGACGTTGACCGCGCCCTCCAAATCGATCCATTTGCTCATGAACCGGACCCTATCCGGCGCCGGCGACGGTGCGGCGCGCGGTGATCGTCCGGGCGGTGACGGAGCGGTGGCGCGTGCGGGGCGCGCCACCGCCGGGCGGGTCGGCCGCGTTCGGTGCCCTGGCGCAGGAAGCGGGCCGTGGCCGAGCGCCCGTCGTGGTCGGAGATTACGCGAAGAACTCGGTGAGTTCCCGAACGACCTCGTCGGGGCGTTCCTCGGCGAGGTAGTGGCCCGCCCCCTTCAATTCGACGAAGCGTATGAGTCGATCAGCCAGTCGATGACGGATCGGGCCGGACGACGGGGCCCGGCCGGGAGCGGGATCTCAGCGGCTCAGCCGCCGGAACCTCCGTACGGACAGGGGGAAGAAGATCGTCGTGATCAGCGCCGGCCACAGGAGCGCGAGGAGCAGGGAGTGGCGCGCCGCCCAGGAGCCGCCGCCCCAGCCGGGATTCCCGAACAGCTCCCGGGCCGCCGACACGGTGGCCGACAGCGGGTTCCACTCGGCGACGGCCCCGAGCCAGCCGGGCATGGTCGACGGTGCGGCGAACACGTTGGACAGGAAGCCGATCGGCCACACCAGGATCTGCACGGCCGCCAGCAGTTCCGGGTTCCCCGCGATCAGCCCCAGGTAGATCCCCGTCCACAGCAGCGCGAACCGCAGGAGCAGCAGCAGCGCGACCGCGGCCAGCGCCCGCCCAGCGCCGTCGTGCCAGCGCCAGCCGACCGCGAACCCGCACGCGATCATCAGTGCGAGTGCGAGCGCGGAGTTGAGCAGGTCGGCGGCGGCGCGGCCGGTGACCACGGCCGAGGAAGCCATCGGCAGGGACCGGAACCGGTCGGTGACGCCCTTGGCCGCGTCCCCGCTGATCGCCGCGAACGTGGTCTCGAGCCCGAAGGCCATCGTCATGGCGTACATGCCCGGCAGCATGAACTCCGCGTATCCGCCGCCTCCGGGGACCCGCATCTGCCCGCCGAACAGGTAGCGGAACATCAGGACGACCATGATCGGGAACAGCAGGCCGACGACGACCTGGGCGGGCTGCCGGGCCCAGTGGGTCAGGGCGCGGCGGGTGAGCGTCCATCCGTCGGCGAGCGCCCAGCGCAGGCGGGCCATGGGCGTCCGGGGGATCGCGGGGACGTCCATCGTCATGCCGCCACCTCCCGTCCGGTCTCCTGAGGGGCCGCCGCGTCGGCTGCGGGACGCCCGGTCAGGTGCAGGAACACCTCGTCGAGGGTGGGACGGCGCAGCCCGATGTCCTCGGCCTCGATCCCCGCGTCGGCCAGGGCCTGGACGACCTCGGTGAGGGCGGTGGCGCGGTCGCGCACCGGGGCGCCGGCGCGCCGCAGGTCCGGGTCGGTGTCGGCCGTGACATCGCTGACTCGGCCGAGGATCTCGGCGGTGGCCGGCAGCGTGGCGGGGTCGCGGACGACAACGTCGATCCGGTCGTGCCCGGTCCGGGACTTCAGCTCGTCCGGGGTGCCCTCGGCGATCACCCGGCCGCGGTCGATGACGGAGACGGTGTCGGCGAGGTGGTCGGCCTCCTCGAGATAGTGCGTGGTGAGCAGCACGGTGGTGCCCTCACGGGCGAGTGCGCGGACGGCCTCCCACATCTCCAGGCGGGCGCGGGGATCCAGGCCGGTCGTCGGCTCGTCCAGGAAGAGCACCGCCGGCGCGAGAATCAGCGCGGCCGCGAGGTCGAGACGTCGGCGCATGCCGCCGGAGTACCGCCCGACCGGCTTGCTCCCCGCGTCGCCGAGGCCGAAGCGGTCCAGGAGCTCGGTGGCGCGGGCCCGGGCGGTCCGGGTGCCCAGGTGGTGGAGCCGGCCGAACATCTCGAGGTTCTGCCGGCCGCTGAGGATCTCGTCCACGGCGGTCCGCTGGCCGAGCAGCCCGATCCGGTGGCGGACCTCGGCGGGCCGGTCGGCGACGTCGAAGCCGGCGACGGTCGCGCGGCCTCCGTCCGGCCGCAGGAGCGTGGTCAGGATCCGTACGGTCGTGGTCTTGCCGGCGCCGTTCGGTCCCAGGAGCCCGCGCACGGTGCCCGCGGGCACCGCGAGGTCGAGCCCGTCCAGGGCGGCGGTGTCGCCGTACCGCTTGTGCAGTCCCTCGGCGGCGACCGCCACGTCAGTCGTTGTCATCCCATCCCCTTAACTCTGTACATCGTACGGAGTGCACTGCGGCAAGAATAGCGTACGGCATACGGAGTTCAAATCGGTGCGGTGATCCGAGGACAATGGCGGGGTGACGACGGAGTACAGCGGCAGCGGCGACCCCACACGCACCATGGAGCTGCTGTGGGGGGTCCAGGCACGTCCTCGGCGCGGGCCGAAGCCGAAGCTGACGATCGAGCGGATCACGCAGGCCGCCATCGAGGTCGCCGACGCGGAGGGCCTGGGCGCGCTCTCGATGCGGCGGGTGGCCGAGCGTCTCGATGTGGGCGCGATGTCCCTGTACACCTACGTGCCCGGCAAGGCCGAGCTGCTCGACCTCATGGTCGACGCCGTCTACGGCGAGCGGCCGGCGCCCGCCGACGCCGACGACGGCGGTTGGCGCGAGCGGCTTGAGCGGGTGGCACGGGCCAACTGGGCGCTCTACCGGCGGCACCCGTGGATGCTGCAGATCGCCACCGTCCGCCCGGGGCTGGGGCCGAACACCCTGGCCAAGTACGACGAGGAGCTCCGCGCCGTCGAGGGGGCCGGCCTGACCGACGTGGAGATGGACTCGGTGCTGACCCTCGTCCTGCAGTACGCCGTGAGCTCGGCGCGCCTGCAAGCCGAGGCGGTCGAGGCGCAGAGCCGTACGGGAATGACCGACGAGGAGTGGTGGGCGGCGCACGCCCCGCTGCTGGAGAAGGTGTTCGACGCCGACCGGTACCCGGTCGCGGCCCGGGTCGGGGCGGCGGCGGGCGAGGCCCTCCAGGCGGCCTACGACCCGGAGTACGCCTTCGAGTTCGGGCTCGGTCGCGTCCTTGACGGGATCGGCGTGCTCGTGGAGTCGCGTTCCTCCTGAGCTGCGGCGTCCTGGCGGTCAGCCTTCGATGGCGTACTGCATGGCCCGCAGCTTCGTCTGCGTCTCGGCCAGCTCGGCCTCCGGATCGGATCCTGCGACGATGCCGCCGCCCGCGTACAGCCGGGCGCGCGGGCCCTCGATCCGCGCGCAGCGCAGCGCGATGCCCCACTCGCCGTCGCCGCGGGCGTCGATCCAGCCGACGGGCCCGGCGTAGCGGCCGCGATCCATGGCCTCCAGCTCGCGGACGAGATCGAGGGCGGCGTCGGTGGGCGTACCGCCGACCGCCGGGGTCGGGTGCAGCGCCCCGACGACGTCCAGGACCGAGCGTTCCTCCTCCAGCCGCCCGCGTACGGGGGTGGCGAGGTGGATGAGGTTGGACAGCCGCAGGATCTGCGGCTCGGCGGGCACCGTCAGGTCGCTGCAGAGCGGGGCCAGCGCGGCGCGGACCATGTCGGCGGCGTAGGCGTGCTCCTCGCGGTCCTTCGCCGAGGCGAACAGGCTGGCGGCGCTGGAGTCCTCGTCCGGGCCGCGGGCGATCGTCCCGGCCAGCACGAGTGACTCGACCGCGCCGCCCATCCGCCGGACGAGCAGCTCGGGCGTCGCGCCGACGAGCCCGCCGCAGGCGAACGTGTAGCAGGAGGGGAAGCGGTGGGCGAGGCGTCGGAGCAGGACCCGGCTGTCGATCGGCTGCTCGGCCACGGCCAGCAGGTCCCGTGCGAGGACCACCTTCGACAGATGGCCGGCGCGGATGCGGTCGACGGCCGCGGCGACAGCCCGCATGTGCCTCGGCGCGGTCACGTCGCCGTCGGCCCAGCGAACGCCGGAGGGCGGCGCCGGGCGGCGGAGCAGCGTCAGCGGCTCGGCGTGGTCGCCGATGGTGGTGTACCAGGCCTGGCCGTCGCGGAGGCCGAGGACCGTGCGCGGGACGATGAGGACCGAATCCCCTGACCTCGGGTCGAAGGAGAAGCTGCCGAAGGCGACCGGCCCGGATCCGGGCACCTGGAGGGGGTCGTCGACGGTGGCGGCGTCGAAGAGCGCCGTGAGCCACTGCCGGGCCCACGTGAAGCGATCCTCGCCCGCCGGGACCGCGACGCGCGCGGCCTCGCCCCAGCCGACGAGACCCTCGCCGTGCCGTATCCAGGCGAGCGCGTCGGAGTGGGGGAGCCGGGCCAGCAGGTCCTCCGGCGCGCGCACGGGGACGGTGCGTACGGCGAGGCGCTCCGGCACTCCTACAGCGAGGTTCACGAGAACCCACTGTACGGGAAAGTTGAACCCGTTCAAACAGTGGGGTCCGGTGGGTTCCGCGAGCCCCAGGAGACCGATCCCACCTGGATGTATGTCCGGCTTGGAGCGTAGCCGCCGTACTTGCCGCTAAACATCACCGGATATCAGGTTGTTCGCTGAACATTCTAGATATATCGTTAACGTATCTAGATGATCGTCGAGAAGATTGGGGGAGCGGCCATGCGCCATCTGCCGCCCCATGGGGGCCATCCGTATGATCCGGCCGGGCATCCGATGTGGAACGAGGCCAGGGGAAGGCCGCACGACCACGGGGGCCTGCCGTTCCCGCCGGGGCCGCCCACACCGCCGCCGATGCCCCACCTGCTGCCACCTCCGCCCGGTCCGCCGGGATTCGGCTTCGGGTTCGGCGGTCCGATGCCACCCGGCCCCGCCCCGAAGGTCAAGAAGGGGGACGTCCGCGCGGCCGCGCTGTCCCTCCTCGCCGAGGGACCGCGCAACGGCTACCAGATCATCCAGGAGATCGCCGAGCGCAGTCAGGGCATCTGGCGGCCGAGCCCCGGCTCGGTCTACCCGGCGCTGCAGCAGTTGGAGGACGAAGGGCTGGTCCGGTCGGAGGAGGACGGCGGACGCCGCACGTACCACCTGACCGAGGCCGGATTCGCCCACCTGCGCGAGCGCCGCGAGGGTGCCGCCGACCCGTGGGAGGAGGTCGCCGACTCGGTCAGCGAGGAGATGGTGGACCTGCACCGCCTGCTGGCCCAGGTCGGCATGGCCATGCGCCAGGTGATGGTGGCCGGTGGCCCGGGCCAGCGCGACGACGCTCGGAAGATCCTCGCCGACACCCGCCGTGCCCTGTACCGCCTGCTCGCCGAAGATCCCGAGGAGGATTCGTGACCGAGCGAAGCGAGGGAGCCAATGAGCACAGCACCCCGGTCATAAGGCCGACGAAGGAGGGCTCGTGACCTCGACCGATGCAAGAGGGCCCGCCGTCGCGGTGGACGGCCTGGCGAAGAGATACGGCGACCTCGAAGCCGTCAAGGGCATCGACTTCGAGGTCGCGCCGGGGGAGGTCTTCGGCTTCCTCGGCCCCAACGGCGCCGGCAAGACCACGACGATCAGCATGCTGTGCACGCTCGTCCGTCCCACCGGCGGCACCGCGCGGGTCGCCGGCCACGACATCGTCGCCGAACGCGACGAGGTCCGGCGCAACATCGGCCTGGTGTTCCAGGACCCCACCCTCGACGCCTACCTGACGGCGGAGCAGAACCTCCGTTTCCACGGCGAGCTGTACGGCGTGCCGAAGGAGGCCATGAAGGAGCGCATCGGCCAGGTGCTCACCATGGTCGACCTGGCGGACCGCAAGGACGGCAAGGTCGAGACGTTCTCCGGCGGTATGAAGCGGCGGCTGGAGATCGCCCGGGGGCTGCTCCACTCGCCGCGCGTGCTCTTCCTCGACGAGCCGACCGTCGGCCTGGACCCGCAGACCCGCGCCGCGATCTGGGGATACATCCGGCAGCTGAAGGACACCGAGGACATCACGATCTTCCTCACGACGCACTACATGGAGGAGGCCGAGTACTGCGACCGCATCGCGATCATCGATCACGGTGAGATCGTCGTCCTCGACACCCCGGAGAACCTCAAGGCCGGCGTCGGCAAGGACCGCGTGCAGATCACCACGGCCGACGACGAGGCGGCGATCGCCGCCCTCAAGGAGCACTTCGCGATCGACGCCGGGATCCACGAGCGCACCGTCACGTTCGCGGTGCCCTCGGGTGAGGAGTTCGTGCCGCGCCTGTTCGCCGAGCTCGGCGTGCCGATCCGCTCGGTGCACGTCGCGCGCCCCTCGCTCGACGACGTGTTCCTCAACTACACCGGCAGCACGATCCGCGACGCCGAGGCCGGTGCGAACGACTGGATGCGGATGATGAGGAGATGACCGATGTCCGTTGACACCCACCCGGTCGCCGAGATCGCCCAGGTACGAGTGGCGCGGCGCAGCGCGCGCCACGACCTGCGGGCGATCAAGATCGTGCTGCACCGGGAACTGCTCCGCTTCCTCTACGACCGCACCCGCATGATCTCCCAGTTGGTCCAGCCGATCCTGTGGCTGCTGGTCATGGGTACCGGGCTGTCCTCGCTCGTGGCGAGCGGCAACGGCGTGAACCTCAAGACGTTCATCTTCCCCGGTGTCGTCGCCATGTCGGTGATGTTCACCGCGATGTTCTCCGCCGCCTCCATCGTCTGGGACCGGGAGTTCGGCTTCCTGCGGGAGATGCTCGTCGCGCCGGTCAGCCGCGGCGCCATCGTCGTCGGCAAGGTGCTGGGCGGGGCGATCGTCGCCACCTTCCAGGGCATCGTGCTCCTCGCCCTGGCCGGACTGGCCGGTGTCCCGTACGACCCGGCGATGCTCCTCCTGCTCGTGCTGGTCATGTTCATCGGCGCGTTCACGATCACCGCGTTCGGCGTGGTGCTGGCCGCGCGGATCAAGAAGATGCAGAGTTTCTTCGGCATCATGCAGATGGCGATGATGCCGATGCTGTTCCTGTCCGGCGCGCTGTTCCCGCTGTCGGGACTGCCGAGCTGGCTGGGCGTCCTGACGCGGATCAACCCGCTCACCTACGCGGTCGACCCGCTGCGGCACGTGGTGTTCGCCCACATCACCGCCAGCCCCGCGCTGCTGCACCGGTTCAACCCCGGGGTCACCTGGTTCGGCTGGCAGGTGCCGCCCGCGCTGGAGGTCCTCATCGTCCTGGCGCTGGGTGCCGTCCTGTTGGGCGCCGCCGTTCTGCAGTTCAAGCGGACCGACTGAACGGCGCCACGGACGCGTCGCGTTCACCCCTGTCATGCGGTGGCCGAGGCGCTCGGTTTCAGCACTTCAGGGTCGGACCGATGGGCGGCGCGTGGCCGGGGCGGTCAAGTCAGACCAGACCGGGCTGGTCGGGCCGGTCAGGTCGAATCGCTCAGGTCGAGCGCGGCGAGGTCGGCGCGCGAGGAGATGCCCAACTTGGGATAGGCCTTGTACAGGTGGTATCCGACGGTGCGCGGGCTGAGGAACAGCTGCGCGGCGATGTCCTTGTTCGACAGCCCCTGCGCGGCGAGCCGGGTGATCTGCAGTTCCTGCGGGGTGAGGTCGGTGAGGATGCCCCGAGCCGGAGTGTCGGGCGCCTTGGCGCCGGTCGCCTCGAGCTCGGCCCTGGTGCGGGCGGCCCACGGTCGGGCGCCGAGCCGCTCGAACGTCTCCAGCGCGTCGCGAAGGTGGGCGGCGGCGGCCGTCTTCCGGCGAGAGCGGCGCAGCCACTCGCCGTACAGCAGTACCGTGCGCGCGTGGTCGAACGGCGATCCTCCGGGCTTCAGCGCCGCCAGGTAATGCTCTTCGACCTCCACGTCGGTGCTGAGGAGCGCCCGGCAGCGGTCTGCCAGGGCTTGTGCGGCGGGCTGTTCCGACCGCTCAGCCCAGCGGGCGTACCGATCGAAGGCGCGGCGCGCGCGTCCGGCTTCGTCGCACCGTACGGCGGCCTCGACCAGGTCGGCACACAGCGCATTGCCGAGACGTGTACCAGCCCGGCCCTTCGGTGAGCGCCTCCAGGCGGTTCATGGCCGCGTCCACCCGGCCGTGCCCGAGGTCGAGCGTCGCGCGTGCCCAGTCGACCCATAGGGCGCCCTGCATGGGAATGGCGGAGCCGCTCATGGCGTCGGCGCAGAGGCGCAGGCAGCGCTCCTCGTCCCCCTCGATGGCGGCGAGGTAGGCGAGGAAGCTCTTCAGCTGGATCACCCACTGGTGCTGGCCGGTGTCCTCCGCGACGCTCAGCGCGGTGCTCGCGGTGGCTCGCGCGTCGTGATGGCGTCCGTCGTGGAAGAGTTCGGCCTCGGCGAGGAAGAACAGTACCGTCGGCAGGATCCCGATGCCGCCCTGCGCGCGGCACTCGGCGGCCAGGCGGGTGGCCGCCTCCAGGGTGTGGGCATCCGCGCCGATGACGAAGGGAGCGCCGCAGACCAGGACGAGTTCGCGGGGCCGGCCCGACGAGGCGGCCAGTGCCTCCTCGAACGCCGTACCGAGCGGGGGCAGGTCGGTCACGTCTCTGCCGATCAGTCTGGCGAAGGCGCCGAACTGCAGGCGCGCCAGCGGTCCGATGGGCTCGTCGGGCGGAAGCCGGATCGCGCTCATCCGGTCGGCCACCGCCTTCAGCTCGTCTTCGCCGACGTACCAGGCGGTGTGGAAGGCCTGCACGAGCATGCGGACCGCCTGCGCCGGAGCGATCTCACGGACGGTGTCCGCGGCGAGGATGGCAAGCCGGTGGGCCTCGCGGTGCGCGCCCCGCCAGAAGTGGGCGGTGGCCTGTACGTGGGCGAGCCGGGCCCGCAGCAGCGGATCGGTGCTCTGGTCACCGGCGGCTCTGGCCAGCGTGCCGGCCCGATCCAGCTCTCCTGCCTCCGTGGCCGTTTCGGCGGCGAGTGTGAAACGCCTCGTCCGCGCCTCGGGCTCGCTGGTGAGGCCGGCCGCGCGTTCGTAGGCCGCGGCCGCGGCGGCGAACCCGCGGCGCTCGGCGGCGCGCAGCGCCGTTCGTTCCAGGCCGGCGGCCACCTCCTCGTCGACACCGACGGTGGCCGCGGCCAGATGCCACGCCCGGCGGTCGGCGTTGTGGTCACCAGGGAGGACCTCGGCGAGGGCCGCATGCGCGGCGAGGCGGAGCCCGAGCGGGGCCTGCTGGTAGACCACTTCCCGGATGAGCGGGTGGCGTAACGCGACGACGTCGTCGTCGATTCTGACCAGGCCGGCCTTCTCGGCCGGGATCAGGTCCGCCGCGTTCGCGCCGAACCGCGCGCCCGCCGTCAGGACGTCGCTGAGCCCTTCCGACGCGGCGGCGATCAGCAGGAGGGTCCGGGTCGCGTCGGGAAGCTCGTCTACCTGGCCGTGGAACGTCTCCTGCAGGCGGGTGCTCAGCGGCAGGGCTCCCGGCCTGTACGATCCGGCGGTCCCGCCGGCGCGCAACGCGGTGGGCAGCTCGATCAGGGCGAGCGGATTGCCCTGCGCTTCGGCGAGCACGCGGTAGCGCGCGGCCGGGGTGAGCGGTACGGCGTCGAGCAGGGCGGTCGCGGCGGTCGTGCTCAGACCGCGCAGCCTGAGCTCCGGCAGCCCGCGCGCGTGATCGTCACCTCGCGTGGCAATGATCAGCGCGACGCTCTCGGCGTCCAGCCGGCGGGCCGCGAAGACCAGGGCCTCGAGCGATGGCCGGTCCAGCCAGTGCGCGTCGTCGATGAGACACAGCACCGGTCCCTCCTCGGCCACCTCGGCCAGGAGGGAGAGCGTGGCCAGGCCGACGAGCAGGCGGTCCGTCCCCTCCGCCTGGGCCAGCCCGAGCGCTCCTTCGAGGGCGCGCCGTTGCGGGCCGGGCAGCGCGTCCAGCCGGTCGAGGACGGGGCGGAGGAGCAGATGCAGGCCGGCGAACGCGAGGTCGCTCTCGGACTGGACCCCGACCCTGCGGATGACCTGGACGCCCGCGCTGTTGTCCGCGGCATGCTCCAGAAGCGCCGTCTTCCCGATGCCAGGTTCCCCGCGGATCACCAGGGCACCGCTCCCCCCGGTACGGACCGTAGCCAGAAGGTCGCTTATGACCGATATCTCCGCATCCCGCCCGTACAGCATGGCGGCACGGTACCGATCCGCTGCCGATTACGGCCAACCGGATTACCTAATCGCGACAGATTCCCTGTGCGACAGATCTCCGTAGCGTCGTGCCCGTAACAACGCGAGACGGAAGGAACACGCCATGCGCGACATCGACCAGCTCATCGCCCGCTACATCGACACGTGGAACGAGACGGACCCGGCCGCCCGCCGTGCGGCGATCGACGAACTCTGGGCGGAGGACGGCGCCTACACCGACCCGATGGGAGTCGCCCGCGGGTGCGAGGCGATCGACGCCACCATCGCCGCCGTACAGGGCCAGTTCGCCGGTCTGACCTTCACCCTGGCCGGCCCGGTGGACGCCCACCACGACATCGCCCGCTTCACGTGGGAGCTGGGGCCCGCCGGTGGTGAGGCCCTCGTCGTCGGGTTCGACGTCGCCGTGCTGACCGAGGACGGCCTGATCGACAAGGTCCACGGCTTCCTGGACAAGGTCCCCGCCGGCGTCTGACCCCTTCCGGTCCGCCCCACCGCACGGCCCCGGGCAGACCCGGGGCCGTGCCCGCACCCGGCGGCCGTCCCCTCGGCCGCAGCTCACCAGAGAGGAATGTTCGAAAGCCATGACCGTGACCACGTCCCCGGCTCGCCCGGCGGCCTCGGCCGCCGTGGCAGGCGCCGGGTGGGCCGGCCTGCTGGTCCTCCTCGGAGGCGCCTTCATCACCACCCTCGACTTCTTCATCGTCAACGTGGCGATCCCGGCGACCCAACGCGACCTGCACGCGAGCTCGTCGATGATCCAGTTCGTCGTCGCCGGGTTCGGCCTGTCGCTGGCAGCCGGTCTGATCATGGGCGGACGGCTCGGCGACCTCTACGGGAGGCGTCGGCTGTTCGCCATCGGACTCGCCGTGTTCACCATCGCGTCGGCGGCCTGCGGCACGGCGACGACCGCGGGATTCCTGGTGGGGGCGCGCGTCGTCCAAGGAGTCGGCGCGGCATTGCTGATGCCGCAGGTACTGGCCATCATCAACACCGTCCACACCGGTGAGCAGCGTGCGAAGGCGTTCAACGCCTATGGCATGGCGATCGGCTTCGGCGGCGTGTTCGGCCAGCTCATCGGCGGTGTGTTGATCAAGGCGGACATCGCCGGTCTGGGCTGGCGCAGCATCTTCCTGATCAACGTTCCGATCGGCGCCGTCGCGCTCGCCCTCACGCCGCGTCTGGTTCCCGAATCGCGCGCCGCCGGCGCCCGCCTCGACCTGGTCGGCACCGTGCTGGTCTCCCTAGGGCTCGTCGCCATCGTCTACCCACTGGTGCAGGGGCAGCAGCAGGGCTGGCCGGAGTGGACCTGGGTGTGCCTGGCCGGATCGGTACCGTTGCTGGTCGCCTTCACCCTCCACCAGCGCCGGCTGTCCGCGCGCGGTGGCTCACCGCTGATCGACCCGGCGCTGTTCCGCGGACGCGCGTTCTCGGCGGGCACGGCGCTCAACCTGATCTACTCGATGACCACGGCGTCGTTCTTCCTCGTTCTGGCGCTCTACCTGCAGGACGGCCGTGGGCTCTCGGCCATGGCATCGGGCCTGATCTTCCTTCCGCTCGGCATCGGCTACTTCGTCTGCTCCTTCCTGTCCGGCAAGGCCACCGCGCGGCTGGGCCGCCAGGTCCTCGCGCTCGGCGCCCTGGTGGTCGCAGTGGGGTATGCACTGCTGGCCGGGACGGTCTCCGCGCTCGGCGCCCATGGGAGCATCGCGGCGATCATCCCCAGCCTGTTGATCATCGGTGCGGGGATGGGCTTCGTGATGGCCCCGCTCCCCGCCATCGTGCTGGCGGGGACCGACCCGCACCACGCGGCCTCCGCCTCCGGTGTCCTGAACACCGCCCAGCAGGCCGGCGGTGCGATCGGGGTCGCCCTCATCGGGGTGGTCTTCTACGGCGCCCTCGGGACTCATCCCGGCCTCGGCGGTTACCCGCATGCCTTCGCCCTCGGGTTGATCCTTCTGGTCGGTGTCAGCGTCGCCGTTGCCGCGACCGTGCAGGCCCTGCCGGGGCGTCGCGGATGACGGACCGTACTCCCTGAGACCAGCGCACGTACGTTCGACGTCGACCCTTCGGGCCTTCAACGGGCGTCCACAGCCGGCGCACCAGCTCAGGAAATCCGCAGATCGACCCGGTGTGCATCGGTGAGGTTTCCTCGCACCGGGCCGGGCAGGCGAATCGCCAGCCGCAGCGGGTTTCCGAGGTGGTGCGCCGGCCACGTTCCGGCCGGTAGACAGGCTACGTTTCCGTTACCGAGGAGGACTTCTGATGCGCAGCGTGACCTATTCGATGAGCGTCTCGGATGCTGTACTGGGAGACCGCCGACCAGGATCCATCGCTCGACGCCTCTAGGCTCGAGTACGCGTCATCCCAGCTCAGAACCTACGGCCGAGTTTCTGGCACCCACAGGCATCTGTCCAAGATTCTCGCCGAATACAGCGGCACTATAACGATCACAATTGCGCACCGTCCGGCGCGGTACATAATCCACCGGGGGGCTATTCACCTGGGCGTTGTAGTGCGCGGGCGATCAGAGCCGCGGATAGATGCGGAACGTCCATATGCCTGGCCGGAGACAGCCCGGTCAGCTCGTCGATGCGCCGCACTCGATAGTCGACGGTATTGGGATGGACATGCAGAGCGGCTGCAGTGGCACGCCGGTCGAGTCCGTGCCGCAGATAGGTCTCCAGCGTGTGCAGCAGCTCGGGCTTGTGGTCAAGCGGCGAGAGGACGTCCGCGAGACCGGGAAGCGCCGCGCTCGGCCGGCTGAGCTGGTAGTCGAGTAGCACGTCCTGGAGCCGGTACAGGCCCGCCGGGCGTCCGGTCCGTAGCACCAGCTCGGTGATCTCCGTGTTCTGTCTGACCGCAGCGGGGATCGCGGCCGGTTCGGCCACCTCGGCCGCCGCCGTGATTGCGACGTCGGCCGACTTCGCCGTCCGCCGGATGAGCCGGCACAGGTCCCTCCAGTCCGGTCGGGTTTCCACCGGCAGAAGCACCGTGCCGTTCGAACCGTCCAGTTTTGCCAGCGCCGGGCCCGTACCGAAGCGGTCCAGCACGGATCGCGCCCGCCGGATCTTGCGGCGGGCAGCGATCCTCGCCTTCGTCCCCGTTCCGGACTCGTCGGGGTGCCGCGCGAGCACTACGGTCATCGCGACGTACAGCGGCGCCGACCCCGGCCTGGTCCGATCGGCAGGTTCACCGGCCAGCAACGCCACCATCGCGGCGTGCCGGTCTTCCTGGTCCTGGCCGTCCAGGAGCTTGCGGGCTTCCATATAGGCGCTGGTCGCGGCCACCACCATCTGTCGCTGCACCTCGAAGATGTGCCCGATGGCCTCTTGTAGCGCCGCGAGGTCGTCCGGGCCGGCATCCGCCGACAGCCGCTCCCAGCACATCGCCATTCCCAGCTGGTAGGCCGACACGATCGCCTCCAGCGGCACCCCCTCATCGGCGCGTTGCGCTGCCGAATCACGCAGCGGCCCGAACGCGTCGGCCTCGACCGGGCGGCGGCGCTCGACGACATCGGCGGCCATTCGCAGGCAGTACTGGACGATGCGGGCGATATCTCCGGCGATCTCCTCTTGCGGCAATTCGGAGTAGGCCGGGATCTCCGCCAGCATTCTCTCGACCACCCGACGCGATAGTTCCGGCGCCGCGGCGCGCAGCCGAGCGGCGGCCGGCTGTTCGGCGACGACCAAGCGCTGTTCTTCCCGCTTCTTGTTTCCGGTCACAAACCTCGCCGCCGAACTCTGACCGCCATGACAGTGAACCAATGATGTCCGAGTTTGCATCATGTGTCACGACTGGAATGCCCCGCATCAACCCCCTCTCCAGTTCCAGGAGTCCCCCATGAGAGTCGAACACCGCTCCGTCTGGCTCCGTTCGGGTGTGGCCGCGCTCGTCGCGGCAGGCCTGGCGGGCGCCGGATTCCTCACCGCCGCACCGGCGTCGGCCTCCGGTCCCGATTACGTCGCGCTCGGAGACTCGATGGCCTCCGGCCCGCTCGTCCCGGACATCACCGGACCGGTCGCGTGCGGCCGCTCCACCCACAACTACGCCCACCTCCTGGCCACTCGGTTCGCTGCCACCCAGTTCAAGGACGTGACCTGTAGCGGCGCGGCCACCGAGGACCTGACCAACCCCATGGGCCTGTCCATCGGAGGAGTGCCCGCCGGGACCGTCCCCGCCCAGTTCGACGCGCTGACCTCCGGCACCACTCTGGTCACCCTCACCATGGGCGGCAACGATGTCGGCCTGGTCGGCGTCGCCCAGGGCTGCGTCCAATTCAACCCGTTCGCGACTCCGTGCAAGGACAAGTACACCGCCGGCGGTGTGGACCAGATCGGCCAGCGGATCGAGGCCTTCGCGCCCAAGATCGCCGCGGCCGTGGACGGCATCCGGGCCCGCTCGCCCCATGCCCGCGTGCTCGTGACCGGATACGGCCTGTACATCAAGCCCGGCGGCTGCTGGCCGACCCAGCCGTGGCCGGCACCGGACGCGGACTACCTGCAGAGCAAGGTCGACCAGCTCAACCAGGTGATCTCCACCCAGGCCGCCGCCCACGGCGCCGAATACGTCGACGTCGCCGGTCCCAGCGTCGGCCACGACGCCTGCCGGTCCGTCTCCGCACGCTGGGTCGAAGGCGTCGTCTCTTCCCACCCGGCCGCGCCGCTGCATCCCAACTCTCAGGGTGAGGCCGCCTACGCCGACATCATCGGCAACCAGATCGCCGGGAGCTGACACCACCGTGGGGTCGAAAAATGGAGGTAGGCGGAGATGAAGCTGCGCAGCAGGCTCGGTGGGTGCCTGGTCGCGGTCGGGCTGGCGGCGGGCGTGACGGCGACGCCCGCGTCGGCCGCGACGTGGACCCGGACCGCGCAGTACTACCGGTGGACCGGGATGAACGCCCTCGAGCGCGGTCAGGGCGTGGCGACGGACGGCACGTACTTCTACTACGCGGGCCCCGGCGGGATGGTGAAGGCGACCATTTCCAACGACAGCGAGGTCGCCTCGACGAGGTTCCCGATCCCATCGTCCCTGAGCGGGACATACCATTCCGACCACATCGGTGACGTGGAGTACTACGGCGGATACGTGATCGCGCCGATCGAGGACGGCGGCAATGGCTACCAGCATCCGCTGCTGGCGCTCTACAACGCGAGCGACCTGTCCTACACCGGGCGATACGTGCAGCTTCCACTCGGGCAGATGCCGGGTGGGGTGCCGTGGGTCGCGGTCGACGCGACCGCGGGCCTCGTCTACACCGCCCCCTGGGCCCAGGACTCCGCGCAGGGGACGAACAAGCTGGTCGGCTACCGCCTGAGCGACCTGCTGACCCTTCCGGCCGGCGCCACGCTTCCGGTGGTGAACACCGTGCCCCTCTCGCAGCCGCTGAGCAGAATCCAGGGCGCGGCCGTGTGGGAGGGAAAGCTCTACGCCTCGGTCGACACCGACAAGTCCGTCTACACGATCGACCCGGTGTCCGGCCAGGTCGCCTACGAGTTCCACCAGGACACCGAGGCCGGTGACGAGGTCGAGGGAATCGCCGCCTGGGACCTCGGTCCGACCGGCGGCCAGCTGCACATCGTCCATGTCGGATCGGGTCTGAAGCGGATCTTCCTGTACCTCCAGCACTACGCGAAGACCGGCTGACCGCCAACGACATACGGCGAACGCCACCGACCGGGAGTTTTACTACGCCGTCCGTCGGCTGTTCGCGGCGAATAGGGCGAAGGAAGGGGTACTGTGGCTGGAGGATCGGCGAGGGTCATTGTCGTCCTCGGGGATATCCCGGCGACCGGCCATTTCGCAAACACCGAGGCCTTGCGAGGGCCGGATCTGAGCTCACCAGAGGAAGCGGCGCCGATCTTCCTTGATCTCATCGCCCGTAGCCTCGCCGCCGCGCCGGAGGGCATCCTCGTCGTTTATCCCGAATGGCAGGCGGAGCCGGCGAAGCGGCTGATGAGGCTGGCCAGGGGAATGCTCGACAGCGACCAGGTCGCGAGCGTCGGATTGGATCTGCCGCCGCTGGCGTGCTCGCTGGTCGCCGACCTGCTGACCCGCTCGGCGTCGCATCTCCGGATCGGTCACCTCGCCGGCCTGGGCCGGCGAATGCAGCGCGAGATCCTGTCCGGCGCCCGGCTGGGGACCGTGGCCAGGCTTGAGCACATCGAGACCAGAATGACGCACCATATGGCCTCATATAATCCAGGATCAGGATTTCTCGCGTGGGCCGCACCACGCGCCCGAATCGATCGCATCTCCAAGCGAAGGCGGCTCGACCCGGGCGACTTTCGCCCCACCGATCCGGTGCACCTGCTCATCGCTCCGCACGGTTCGGATTTCGCTGACTTCGAAAAGGATTTGACGGAGAGCCTGCGGCCCCAGGTCGTCAAAACGGTTGCCGCCCAACCCCTTGGCGCGACCTTCTGGGGCACCCGCAAACACGTGGAGTTCGTCGCGTTCAGCGAGCACCCAAAGGCCTTCTCTCAAATTCTACGGTCCACGCCGTACTGGATGTGCCGGTGGTGCCGGCAGCCGACATCGCTGGAGGTCTGCGCCATCTGCGGGATGTTCCAGGAGAGTACGCCCGAGGCGGTTTCCGCGCAGGCCGCGTCCGCCCCCGACGACCAGGTCCCGGTCGGGCGGAAAGGCGAAGTCCACGCGGCAGAGTCCGTAGAAACCTGATCCCTGGGCACTCGGTGCCGAGCCCTCGAAAGGATGCCGCATGAACCCCCGCCAGCGGCGTGGAGCAGTGTTGCTAATTCTGGCAATAATCGGCGCGATTGTTGTCTTTTCCAGTGTTATCGGGTACGTGGGATCGGTGCGGGCCGAGGTCCGTGACAAGATCTCGGTTCTCCAGCTCACCAAGCCCGTGACCGCATACAGCCAGGTCGACGAAAGCGCGGTGAAGCGGGTGCGGGTGACCGCACAGGGGATGCCTCGAGATGCGCTCCTCACCGATCTTCAGGACCTGACCGGGAAGGTCGCGGCAACGGACGTGCCGGAAGGCGCCCTCCTGGAGAAGGGCATGTTCGTCAACGCGCCGACACTGCAGCCCGGACAGCGTGAGATCGCAATCATGATCGACGCCGAGACCGGCGTGGCCGGCAAGGTGCAGCCGGGCATGCTCGTCGACATTTACGCGTCCTTCCAGCAGCAGAACGGCACGACCCAGAAGTCGTGTTCGATGCGAGTCATCAGCAAGGCGCGCGTGATCAATGTTGGGCAGTTGCGCAAGCAGGCCGGTCAGAACCCCAATGACGTTACCCAGGTCGTGCCGGTCACGTTCGCGCTGAGCGTCCGGGAGAGCCTCAATCTCACCTATGCGGAGAGCTTCGCGGCCAAGGTTCGGCTGGCTCTCATCGGCGGACTGGGCGACGAGGCCGTCCAGAAAATGGCTCCGGTGTGCGCCGCGCCGGTGGCGAGGTGATGCCGGATGAGCGTACGCGTTCTCATGGGCGTAAGTGACGGTGGCCTGGCCGCCTCACTGCGCACACAGGTGGACGAACTGACCGACGTCGAGATCGTCGGGGTCGAGACCTCCTCGGCCGACGTGGTGACCGCCGCGAGCCAGGATCACCTGCTCGACGTCGTGCTGGTGCACCAGGACATCGATGGCCTGTCCGCGATGGACCTCATCCGCGAGCTCGCGATGCGGCATCCCCATCTGGCCGTGATCGTCATCGCCGAGGACGCCTCGGCGGAGATCTACCGGTCGGCCATGGAGGCCGGGGCGCGAGGCGTGGTCTCCGCGGAGCCCACCCAGGCCGAGCTCCAGAGCCGTATCGGTTCGGCGGCGGAGTGGTCCCGTACGATGCGGCGGCATTTCGACCCGGCCAGCACCGGAGTGATGCCCACGCGAATGGGCACGATCGTGGCCTTGTGCGGAGCCAAGGGAGGCACCGGCACCACCACGCTCGCGGTACAGGCGGCGCTCGCGGCGGCCGCGGACAAGAAGCAGGTCTGCATCGTCGACATGGATCTGCAGAAGGGCGACGTCCCCAGCTACCTGGACATCACCCATCGACGCAGCATCGTCGACCTGGTCGCCACGGCCTCCGAACTCGACGGCGTGATCCTCGGAGAGGCGCTCTACGTGCACCGCGACGGACCGCACGTGCTCATGGCCCCGGCCGAGGGCGAACAGGCCGAAGACGTCCCCGCCCGCGCCGCCCGCCAGATCCTGAGCGGCCTGCGCGGCCGGTACGACGTGGTGATCGTCGACTGTGGGGCCTACATGACCGAGGCCAGTGCCGTCGCGATCGAGCTCGCCGACACCGTGCTGGTCACCGCGACGCCCGACCTGCCGTGCCTGCGGGCGGTGCAACGCCTCACCAAGATGTGGGAACGCCTGCAGGTCCGCAAGGGAGACGACCTGTCGGTCGTGCTCGTCCGCGCCGACCGGAAGAACGAGGTTCAGCCGGACTTCGCACGCAAGATCCTCGGCCTGCCGATGCTGAAGACGACGGTCCCGGCCTGCTTCTGTTCTCTGGAAGAGGCGGCCAATACCGGGACACCGAAGTCCGTCGAGAGCGGCGACTACCGCAAGGCGATCTCCGGTGTGGTGCGTGAGATCGGCATCGTCAGCGGCGACGGTGGCGGCGGGCGGCGCGGGCGTGGCGATCGCGGCGTGGCGATCACCGAGTTCGTCGTGCTCATCCCGTTCCTCGGACTGCTGCTGCTGCTGGTCTGGCAGGCCATCCTGGTGGGTCTCACCTCGATGTACTCCAGTCACGCCGCCAGCGAGGGGGCGCGCGCCGTGGCCGTACTCGGGTACGACACGCCGCAGGCGCGGGCGGAGGTGGAGCGCCGGGCGGTCGCCCGGGTGTCCGACCAGTGGGGCGACAAGGACCACTTCCACCTGAGCGTGACCGACGGCTATGTGAAGGTCACCATCGACGCCCCGGCCGTGCTGCCGGGCATGCACAGCCCTTGGGGGATCAGCACCAGATCGAAGATCGTTTACGAGGACGGGGAGGACATGCCATGAGAGGAACCGGAGACGACGGCGCCGCCATCACCGAGTTCGTGGCGATCCTGCCGATCGGCCTGGTCATCATCCTGGTCGCCTTCGAGGCGCTGCTGGCGGAGACGACGGTCGAGCGCGTGGAGAACGCCGCCCGCACCGGCGCCCGGCTCGCGAGCCAGGAGCAGAACGCCGGCACATGCGCAGACTCGGCGATGAACGCGGCGCCGAGCTGGCTCGATCGAATTCAGGCGGACGGCGGCTGGCGGGGCAACGGCCTCTACTGCCACGTCCGCGCGGAGGTCCCGGTGCTGTTCCCCGGCGCGCACCTCGACTTCACGATCGACCGTACGGTCCAGATGCCGGTTGGGTGAGCGATGGCACTTAAAGACCGCATCGACGACAGCCGTACCGTCACCGGCAAGACCAGCGCCGCCGGAGTGTCCCTGTGGCGGAGAAGGCTGCTCGAAGAGATCAACCTCGACGAGCTGACGAAACTGGACCTCGCCCAGCGGCGGGCGCGGCTCGAGAAGGTCGCCGGCCACATCATCAGCCGCGAGGGACCCGTCCTGTCGCCCGGCGAGCGCGGTGCGCTGATCCGCCGGATCGTGGACGAGGCCCTCGGGCTCGGCGTGCTCGAACCCCTGCTGGCCGACCAGAGCGTCACAGAGATCATGGTCAACGGGCCGAACGACGTCTACATCGAGCGGTCCGGTCGACTGCAGCGGATCGAGACGACGTTCGCCAGCGAGGACCAGCTCTACCAGACCATCGACCGCATCGTCGCCCAGGTGAACCGCCGGGTCGACGAGTCCAGCCCGATGGTGGACGCGCGCCTGCCGACCGGTGAGCGGGTCAACGTCATCATTCCGCCGCTCTCACTGGTCGGCCCGGTGCTGACCATCCGGCGGTTCCCCCGGGCGTACTCCATCGACGAGCTGGTGCGGACGGGCGGCCTGGACGAGCACAGCGCCGTTCTCCTCGCCTCGTTCATCCTGGCGCGGTTGAACGTGGTCATCTCCGGGGGCACCGGCACCGGCAAGACCACGATGCTCAACGCGCTGTCGGCGTTCGTGCCCAATGAGGAGCGCATCGTCACGATCGAGGACTCCGCCGAGCTCCAGCTCGATCAGGAGCACATCATCCGGCTGGAGACCCGCCCGCCGAACATCGAGGGCGAAGGTCAGGTGACGATCCGCGACCTGGTCCGGAACTCTCTGCGGATGCGGCCCGACCGCATCATCGTCGGAGAGGTCCGTGGGGCGGAGACGCTCGACATGCTGCAGGCCATGAACACCGGTCACGAGGGCTCGATGGTGACCGTGCACTCGAACTCGGCCGATGACGCGATCTACCGGTTGCAGACCATGGCCAGCATGAGCGACGTCAAGTTGCCCTTCGAGACCGTGCGGGACCAGATCAACAGCGCGATCGACGTCATGGTCCACCTCGGCCGCGGGGTCGACGGCTCCCGGCGGATCGTGGAGATCGCGGCGGTCGGCTCCAACCGCCGGGAGAGGTTCCGGCTGCAGACCGTGATGCGGTTCGAGCCCGAGCCGGTCGGCCCGGACCGGGTGCTGCGCGGCGAATACCGCCACCATCCCCTCCCGACGAGTCTGGCCAGGCGCCTCTTCACCGCCGGGGAGACCGTGCCCGCCGTGTTCGGCGTGAGTGACGACGACTCTCAGTTGAGGGAGGTCTCATGACGCTCCCGTACCCGGCGATCCTCACCATCATGGGCGTGACCCTCGCCGTGCTGACGTTGGCGGTGTACGACCTGGTCCTCGGCTGGGAGCAGCTCCGCCGGCTGCGGGGCCGGACCGCGCTGGACGACGCGCAACGACGCGCGAACAGCGTCCTCGGCCGTCTCGACTCCCGGTTGCGCCGTACCGAGGTCGGCCGTCTCGTCGCCAGACGCCTCAACGCGGCCAACGTGCGGATGCGCGTCTCCACCTTCCTGGTGCTGATGGTGATCGGCTTCGTCGCCGCGCTTTACCTCATCGGCAGTTACCTGGCGCCGGTGTTCGGCGTCGCCGCGGGCGTGGGAGTGGTCTTTCTCTTCTTCGCCTTCCTCCGCCGCCAGGAGGCCCGGCGGCGTGAGGAGTTCATCGCCCAGTTGCCGGAACTGGCCCGGGTGCTGTCGAACGCGTCCGCGGCGGGGCTGGTGATGCGTACCGCGATCGAGATGGCCGCCGAGGAGCTCGAGGACCCGGCCAGCCTGGAGTTGCGCCGGACCGCCGACGCGCTGCGGCTGGGGCAGCACACCGACCAGGCGCTGCACGAGCTCGGCGAGCGGCTGCCGTCACGGGAGCTCGCCGTTCTCGTCAGCACGCTGATCGTCGCTTCCCGGTCCGGAGGCTCGCTCGTCACGGCGCTGCGCAGCATCGCCGGCACGCTCGAGGACCGGAAGGAGATCCGGCGCGAGGTCAAGACGATCATGGGCGAAGCGGTCGTGACCAACTGGGCGATCGCGGCGATGGGTGTCGGCATCCTGTTCGTCGTCAACCTGGTCTCGCCGGGGGTGCTGCGCACGATGAGCGAGCACCTCCCCGGCCAGGTCATTCTCGGCGTGAGCTCCGTCGTCTTCATCCTCAGCTTGGTCATCATCCGGCGCATCACCCGAATCGACGTCTGAGGTCGCCTGATGGAGATCCTGTTGATGGCCGCGGCCGCGGCGCTCTGCTTCGTGCTCGGAGTCTGGGGATTCGCGCTCATGAGGTCCGGTGAGCGAGTGGCGCAGGACATCCTCACGCCGCCGGAGAAGCGGAAGGCGCGGAGCGACGGAACGATCCTGAACCAGCTCGCCGACGTGCTGGGGCGCCCGCTCACGCGTCCCATGCTGGAGTTCCTCGGACCGAGGCGCCGGCAGATCCGGCGCCGGATCGACGCGGCCGGCCGACCCGGCGACATGACCGTCGAGTCGTACGCCCGGCAGACCGCCGGGCTCATCATCCTCTTCGTGCTGCCCGGGATCCTGTTCGTGCTGCAGGGACAGACGTTCTTCGGCATCCTCCTCATGTTCGGGGTCGGGCAGAACGAACTGCTGCTCGCCGTGCGTACGCGGCAGCGTCAGGACGAGATCGAGCGCATGCTGCCCGACTTCCTCGATGTGCTCGCGGTCACGGTCACGGCCGGGCTGGGTTTCCGGCACGCGCTGAGCCGGGTCGCCGAGAGCATGCCCGGCGCGCTGGCCGAGGAGTTCACCATCTCGCTGCAGCAGATGGAGCTGGGCACCCCGCGCCGCGAGGCGTTCGAGGACCTGCGCCGGCGCAACAGGGCGGAGATGCTCGGCCAGTTCGTCACGGCCATCCTGCAGGCGGAGGAGCTCGGCGCTCCGCTGGCCACGGCGCTCATGGAGCTCAGCACGGACATGCGCCGGGAGTCGGCGCAGTGGGCCAAACGCAAGGCACAGCGCATCACCCCACGGATCACGGCCGTCTCGGCGGCCCTGACCCTCCCGGCGATCATGGCGATCGTCGTGGGCGGGATGTTCTACTCCTCAGGAGCTGATCTCGGTGGCCTCCTTCGCTGATCCGATGGTGCCGGCCCGGGTCGGGGCGGCGTTCCGATTGCTCATGCAGCTGCGAACCCTCACGGCAATGGTCACGCTGGTCCTGATCCTGCCGGCGCACCCTCCGACGGCCGTGGTGCTGCTGCTCTCCTTCGCGGCACTTTCCTGGATCGCCGCCCGTCACTGGCAGTTGATAGTGCCGCGTCTGCTGCTGCATCCGCTGCTGGTGGCGGCGGACGTGGCCGCGTCGTTCACCGCGCTCAGGCTCGGCGGGCCCACGGGACCGTTCTTCCTCTCGACCGTGGTCACCGCCGGAGTCGCCGGGCTGCTCTTCCGCTGGCCGGGCATGCTGGCCATCTCCGCGTTCCAGGTGTTCTGGTACTACCTGACCCTGGCCGCCGGTCACGTGCCGGCCGCCGACCAGACGTTCCAGGCCCTCGCGGGTCAGCCGTTGTACTACCCGCTGATCGGCTTCGCGGGAGTGGCGCTCCGCAAGCTCATCGACGACCAGGCCGAGGCCGAGTCCACGGCGGCCGCCGCTGAGGAACGGACGTGGCTGGCGCGGGAGATGCACGACTCACTCGCCAAGACACTGCGCGGCATCGCGATGGCCACGGCGGCGCTGCCGATGTGGGCACGCCAGGATCCCGAACGGATGGTCGAGGAATCGGTCCGCATCGCCGCGGATGTCGAGGTCGCCTCCCGTGAGGCGCGCAACCTCATCAACGGGCTACGGGACGAGAGCATCACCCTGCCCTTGCCGACGGCCGTACGCGCGATCGCGGAGAGCTGGCGTGACGCCCATGGGATCAGTGTCCGATGCGACATCGACTCCGGGGCCGACCTGCCGCTGCGTGCCCGCTATGAGGCGGTGGCGATCTGCTCGGAGGCGCTCACGAACGTCGTACGGCACGCGGCCGCGACCTCGGTCGACGTACGGCTCGCCGCGGAGCGCGGCGCCGTGGTCCTGACGATCCGGGACGACGGCAAGGGCTTCCGGCTGAGGAGTCTCGAGGATCTGGCAAGAGACGGGCACTACGGGCTGCTCGGCCTGCGGGAACGCGCCGAACGGGCCGGTGGTGCCGTCTCGCTGATGTCCGAGCCGAAGGCGGGCACCACGATCACCGTGACGTTCCCGGTGGCCGGAGCATCGTCCAGTGGTCTGCGCGTCGCGGAGGTGATCTGAGTGGGAACGCCCAGGGTGATCGTCGCGGACGACAACGTCGTCGTCCGGTCCGGTCTGGTCTCGTTGCTGGAGGCGGGCGGTGTGGAGGTGCTCGGCGAGGCGGCCGACGGGGAGAAGGCCATCGCCCTCGCCGAGCGACACCGTCCCGACCTGGTGCTGCTCGACGTGCGGATGCCGCTGCTCGACGGCGTGACGGCGGCGCAGCGGCTCGCGGAGACGACGCGGGTGCTCATGCTGACTTACACCGCCACGCCGGAGATCATCCGTGCGGCCATCGGCAACGGCGCGGCCGGCTATCTCGTGCACGGCACCTTCACGCCCGCGGAACTCCTCGATGCCGTGCGCGAGACGGTGAGCGGTGCCAATCCGCTTTCTCCGGTAGCCGCCGCGGTCCTCGTCGGCGCGGTGCAGAACCAGGCGAAAGCGCCACCGGAGTCTCCGCGCAGCCGCTTCGGCCTGTCCGTTCGCGAAATGGAGGTCATGGAACTCGTCGCCCAGGGCTATCCCAATGGTGCCATCGCGGCCCGGCTGTTCCTCGCGGACAAGACAATCAAGAATCACGTCAATCACATCTATGCCAAGCTCGGGGTGACCACGAGGGCGGCGGCGATCGCCCTGTGGCTGGGATCGGGAACGGCCCGGAAGGGCTGGTCGTGACCGACCAGGTCGTGGGACTCGGGGCCCAGGAGAAAATGGGCCCCCGCCCTAACGGAAACTGGGCCGGCGGACCCTGGGAACCTTGCTCGCGGGTCCGTAACGTCTTTGCTGACAAAGGCGAATCGGGAACGCACCCGGGAGGACCAGATGATTCCGTTCTTCGTAATTCTTTCGACTCTCGTCGAGGACAATGCAAAGCGTATCAAGAAGCGTTATGTCGGCGATGATCGTGGTGCCAGTATCGTCGAGTACATTGCGCTCCTGTTCATCGTCGCGCTCATTGTCGCCGCTGTTCACGGGTCTGGTATCGACCAGACCATCAAGTCCAAGGCGGTCTCGGCCGTCAACAAGGTGTTCAGCTCGGCCGGTGGATGACAGAACCTGTTCCTCGTGTGGCGGAGGAGACCACCTCAGGTGGTCTCCTCCGCCGCATTGCTGCTCCCAGTGACCAGAGAGGGAATAATGCGGGCTTCAGAAGAAATGCGTGCGTTCAAGGCGGACAGGCTTTCCGGCAGAGCGGCGTTCATGCGTTTCACCGCCGCTGCATCGGCGCTGATGCTGACGGTTCCCGGGTGCAGCGGCGACGGCGAGAAGCCGGACGGTCGAAAACCGGCCGGTGGCGGGCCGGTGAGCGAGAAGCCGATCGCGTCCGAGCCGATGGAGCACGAGGACGGCCCGGCTCACGTAGACCTGCTCGCCGTCGACCGGACCGCGCAGGACACCGTCACGGTCCGCCTGCGCATCGTCAATGACGGTCAGCGGAGACTCCGGCTGCTCACGGCGCTGAAGGACATGGCGCCCAACTCGCCGGGCTCGGAACTCGCGAACGGCATCGCCCTCGTGGACGGTGTCGGCGACAAGGTCTATTACCCCATGACGACCAGCACCGGCTCCTGCCTCTGCAGTGATGTCACCAATGTGGAGGTGGCCCCGGGCAAGCCGCAGGAGTTGTACGCCGTCTACGCGGATCCTCGAACGACCCGGGTGACGTTGTCGGTCCCCGACACCGTGCAGTTCGCCGACGTGCCGATCGGTGTGGGGCAGGCACCCCCGGCTCCCGGACAGAGCGTGGATCCGGCGAAGGTCTCATTGGGGCAGCCGAACGTCCGCTCACTGGTGAACAGCAGCGAATCGGCCGTACAGGACGTCGATGACGACGACAACGACCGAACGATGCGGCTCTCCGCCGACGTGCTGTTCGCCTACGACAAAGCCGTTCTGACGTCGAAGGCCAGTGGCGTGCTGCGGGGAGTGGCCCAGCAGATCGACAGGTCCAGGGGTGACACCATCAAGATCGACGGGTACACCGACAACACCGGTACCGACGCCGTGAACCAGCCGCTGTCCGAACAGCGGGCCCAAGCCATGCAGGACGCGCTGAAGAGCCTGGTGACCAGGCAGGGCCTCACCTTCCAGTCGGCCGGCCACGGATCACAGAACCCGGTGGCCAAGAACGACGACGAATCGGGACGGAAGCGGAACCGTCGGGTGACCGTGGCGTTCGCCAAGCCCCCGGAGCCGCAGACCACCGCGCCGTCCGCGGGTCCGGCGTTCCGGTGGAGCGGCGAGGGGAGGCTCCCCGTGCTCGCCACCGCGCGCCCGAACTTCCATGCGGACGGGAACACCACCATCGAAGGGGCCGACAACCTCCGGTTCGACGTCAACAGCCTGCATCGCGAGTCGAGCGGCCTCGTGACACTCGTCTGGACGGTCACCGATATCGGCGCCCAGGATCAGATGATCGGCGGGTCGTTCGACAAGTGGCTCTCGCTGGAGTACCCGGGCGCCACCACGACCTCCGGGGCCGGTCTCGTCGACAGGGTCGGGCAGATGCGTTATTGGCCGTCGCGCGACGGTCAGGGCGTGTGCGTGTGCAGCTCGACGAGCGAGGCCGTCTATGCCACGCAGATCCTCCATCCGAAGAGCAGCGTCACCTACTCCGGTGTCTACAAGCCGCCGGTGGCCCTGAGCAGGATGGACGTGCAGATCAGCTGGTTCGCCGAGAAAATCGATGTGGGCGGCGTGCCGGTCAGGTGATCGGACTCGTCTGAGTTTCGCCCGGGGGCCCAGCAACAAAGGGTCCCCGGGCCCTGGTGAGAATTCCGTTCCTGACGCGATCCTTTGTCTCATGCGCAGGCGAAGAGGGGGACGTGGCAACTGTCGCCGGCTCCTGGCGGCCGTCACGCTCGTGCCGGCCATCCTCTCGACATCCGGGTGTCTCGGCCTGAAGGAAGACCCGAAGCTCGACGCGTCGTTGAGGCGGTACCGCGGAGAGGGATTCTCAGTCGGATATCCGAAAGCGTGGGCACAGTCCGCTTCGGACCGGCGAGCCGTTCCCGGATCGTCGTTCGAGGTGACGACGACGGCCGGATCGTTCGACATCCTGACGTACTGGGGCCGCGCACAACTGCTCGACGATGTGGTGTCGGACTTCCTGCGGATCAGCCGGGCCCAGCGCGGGTTCCAGCTGATCGGGCAGGAACGCATCGACGTGGACGGTAGCACCGGTTATCGGGTGCGCAAGGAGTGCAACGGCTGTATCGGCACATCGTCGCAGCGGCTGCACACCGTGGACTGGTTCGCGCAGTTGAAGAACGGCACCGTAGTCGATGTGCGGGTCGGATTTCTCACCGAGCATTATGACTTCTCGGTCGTCACTTCGATCGGCCGTTCGCTGGCGGTCGATTAAAACGCCGCGGGCCCACTCGCTTTTGGGCCCGCGGGCCCTGTTCACCGGTCACCCCGACCTCTAGGTTCTTGATCCGAGGAAGACCGTACTCGGCAAGGCGAGGGTTTTACATGAGGCGACGCGCGGACAAAGGCGCGGCCACGACGATTCTCGTGGTCACAATGGCATTGGTGCTGGTCGCGGCCACATTGCTCCTCAGCAAAATCGCCCGCGCCAACGGCCTGCGGACCAGGGCCCAGACGGCGGCGGACGCCTCCGCGCTGGCCGCCGCGGCGGAGATCCGCGACAGAGGCGCCACCGACATCGCCCGGGGGCTCATCCCGGACGGGGAGATCTACCTCAGCAGTTCGGCGGGGGCCGCACGTGACTACGCCGCCAAGAATGGCGCGGTCGTCGACGAGGTGCGCGCCTCCGGATACTTCGGCCTCACCGTGAAGGTCACGCTGCACACGCGAGCGTGCCAGCCCAAGCCGGGCACCGACCAGGCGCCGATGCATTTCACCTGCGAACACGGCGAACGGGGTCTGCACGGGACGGCGACGGCGATCGCCCGCGTCGCATTTCCCGCGTGCGGGCCACGGGGTTTCCACGACGGCAAGAAGCACGGAAAGGGTTTCATCCCGCCGACCATCGGGATCTTCTGTAACGGTCTCCAGACGCGGGGCTTTGACGCTGCCCGACGGATGTTCGCCGTGCGCCTCGTGGACGAGGAGGACCCGACCGCGTTCGATCCGGACTACACCACGCGCGACCGTGAGACCGGGCGGCAGCTCGCGGACATGTACGGCTGGACCGGCGCGAACTGGGTCTGCCTCGACAAGCTCTGGACGGGCGAGAGCGGCTGGAACCATCTCGCGGTCAATCCCACCAGCGGCGCGTACGGAATTCCGCAGGCGCTGCCGGCGGTGAAGATGGCCAAATACGGCGGCGACTATCTGACCAATCCGGTCACCCAGATCCGCTGGGGATTCGACTACATTTCCAGCGTCTACGGAAACCCATGTGCCGCCTATGCCTTCTGGCTCAGTCACTGGCCGCATTGGTACTGATCTGACCGGGGAAGGCGAGCCCTTGCTCAGCTGGCTGGTACCACTGTGCACCGTCGGCGGTGCGGTCGTCGGCTGGCTCTGCGCACCACTGGCGTCGAGCTACTTTGAGCAGCCGATCCGCGCGGCCCGGCCCGGCATCGCGGTGACCACGGCCGCCGCGTCCGGCGCGCTCGCCTGGCGGTTCTCCGGGCGAGCCGACCTGCCCGCCTATCTCTACCTGGCGGTCGTGGGTGCGCTGCTCGCCTTCATCGACGTCGCGGTGAAACGTCTACCGGACCCGTTCACCCTCCCGTCGTACCTCGTCGGCCTCGCACTGCTGAGCGGCGCTGCGCTCCTCGGCGGCCATCCGATGCGGCTCGCGCACGCCCTCACCGGGCTGGCCGTGTTGTGGGCGCTCTATGCCCTGCAACATTTCTTCGCGCCTGGCGCGATCGGCTGGGGCGACGTCAAGTTGTCCGGAGTGCTCGGCCTCTATCTCGGCTGGCTCGGGGCGCAGGCATGGTGGCTCGGTACACTCGCCGGATTCGTCCTCGGCGGCCTGTACGCCGCCGGTGCGCTGATCACGCGTCGCGCATCGCGAAAGTCCGAGATCCCATTCGGCCCGTTCATGCTCGCCGGAGCTCTTGTCGGCATTCTCGCCGGCTGAATGTCGCAGGGCGGCCCACGAATTTGGGCCCAAATTTGGTCCAGCGGGCCCAGGCGTCGGCGGACGCTATTTCTTATCGTGTCCCCATCAATGTGATGGGGAGGTGTTGTGCGACTACGGGCCAGCGAAAAAGGGATAGCGACACTCGAGTACGCCGCGCTTCTGCTGGTTCTCGCGGTCGTGGTGGCAGGCGTGTTCGCGGCCGGCCTTCCCGGCAGGGCGGAATCGGGCGGCAAGTCAGCGATCTGCAAGATATTCTCATCCGGAGACTGCGGCAAGCAGCCGCGCGTTGCGTCCGGCCACAGTTCGAACCACTGCCAGGCATTCTGCCCCACGGCGAACAACCCGATCCATCCTTCGGATCCGGTGACCGCCGCCACCAAGGGCGGATACGTCGCGCTGGGCGACTCCTACTCCTCCGGGGAAGGCGCCGCCGAGCAGTATCTGGGAACCAGCGGGAACACCGGCTGTCATCGAGCGGCCGGAGCGTATTCGCAGCCCCTTCAGCACGACTTCACGTTCCGTGACGGCTCGAATTTCGTCGCGTGCAGCGGCGCCACGACCGATGGCGTCCTCAACGGATGGCACGGAGAAGGGCCGCAAATCGGTGCGCTCAGCCCACGTACGACGCTGGTGACGCTGAGTGTCGGAGGCAACGACGTTCGCTTCGCGGACGTGATGAAGAACTGTGTCCTCGACGCTCACTTCTCTCCTGGTGACCTCTGGCCGGGAAGCGCCCCCCAGCCCGACCGATGCCAGGCACAGCAGGCGCAGATCGAAAATAATATCAACGCCCTGTTCGGCGGCGACCCCTCGAAGTATGAGCAGTTCCTCGAGGCCATCCACCAAAGAGCGCCGAATGCCCGGATCCTGGTCGTGGGATACCCGCATCTGTTCCCCGCCCCGCCGGAAAAGGGCTATACCACCATCACCAAAGGTGATCAGGCGTTCCTGAACCGGATGGCCGATGAGCTGAACCGCCGGATCATGCAGGCGATCAACGCCGCGGACCATAAGTTCTATGGGAACGGCCAGCAGAAAATGGGAAGTGTTGAGTATGTCGACAACTCGGATGGGCTGAAGGGGCACGAGATCACCACCCAGAACCCGTGGGTGAACGGGATCAGTATGTGCGTCGGCCTTAGCCTTTCAACCTCAAACCAGAACTGCAAGTCGGGTAAGCTCATTCCTTCCGCGGATACGGGGACGTTCCACCCGACGGCCGATGGCCAGGAATCCTTTGAACGAGCCGTACGAAGACAACTCGAGAATGGCCCGAACCGGACCCTCTACGACCCGTGATGGGAGAGACAATGGGTGGGACACTGCTGCGGTGGTCGGCTACGACGATGATCGTCGCGACCGTCGGGGGCTGTGCGGGCTCTCCGGCGGTGAAAGAAGATCGGCCTTCGCGCCAGACGGCGCAGCCGGCCGTGGCACAGGACCGGTTCGAAGACGCGCTGCTGCAGAGCTTTCAACAGCTGATCCCGATCACGGCACCGAAGAGCGGGCCGTACTCATCGCTTCCGGCCGCAACCCTGGCCGCCGGCGTACAGCAGACGCCACCGGGCGCGACCGTCAAGCCCATGAACTGCGCGCTCTGGGCCGGCCCCGACGGGAAACAGTTCGGCACGGCGGCCGCGTCCGTGGTGGCATTCCGCAAATCAGGGGACACCTCGCCCGGCGGCGTACAGGCGTGGGAGGAACTGGTCTCGTCGGCCGGTCAGTCCCGGCAGGCGGCGCTGGGCGCCGGCCTGCGGCCAGGCTGCCGCACGGTCTGGGTAAGTCATCAGGGGAACACTCTGACCTTCGAGGAGAAGCCGCCGCCGTTGCTCGGCAACGGTTCCCGCGGTGCCGTACTGACACCGTCGTCGCCGAACAGTCGGCGTACATGGGTCGTGACGTTCGTCGGCAACGGCTACGTCGGCGTGGTCTTCATGCAGGGGGAGGTGACCAACGCCCAGATGGATGCCTTCGCCACCGCCGCCTACAACAAAGCCCGTCAGAAATTGGGCTGACCACACCAGCTTGGTCCCGCGCGGGGCCGAGCTGGTGGCCCCACCTTCTCGAACGCGCTCTCCTTATGGACGAACGCTGATGATCGTCTTCCCCTTGCGGCGCTCGGTTGAGTTGAGGGCCGCGACGGCGTTGTCGAGGGTCGCGACGGTGCCGATGTTGGTCCGCAGTCGTCCGTCCCGCACCCGCTGGACGATCTCACCCAGTTGGCCACGATCGGACTCGACGACGAAGTCGACCGTCAGGCCGTCGGTGGGCCGCGCCTCGGTCGGCCCGACGACGGACACCAGCGTTCCTCCGGCCCGGATCACGCCTGCGGACCGCCTCTGGATGTCGCCGCCGATGACGTCGAACACCAGGTCGACGCTGCCGACGTCTTCCAGGGTGTCGTTCTCAAGGTCGACGAACTCTTGCGCGCCGAAGTCGAGCGTCTTCTGACGGTCGGCCGCGCGTCCGGTGCCGATGACGTACGCGCCGAACTCACGTGCGAGTTGCGTCACCATCGTCCCGACTGCGCCGGCCGCGCCGTGCACGAGGACGCTCTGCCCCGCCTGAAGACGGCCATGCTCGAACAGCCCTTGCCATGCGGTCAAGCCCGAGATCGGCAGGCTCGCGCCCACCGTGAAGTCGACGTCGCCCGGCAGCGGCGCGAGGTTGCGTGCCTCGACGGCCACGTACTCCGCCAGGGTGCCGTCGCGATGCCAGTCCGTGAGGCCGAACACCCGCTGCCCCACCGACAGCCCCGTCGTGCCATAGCCGAGAACGGTGACCACTCCGGCCAGTTCGTGCCCAGGGACCGACGGTGTGCGGTCGCGGTCGGCGCGATCGGTCCAGGTCGAGGGCCACTCCATCTCAGTCGGGACGAATCCCGACGCATGAACCCGCACAACGACGTCGTTTATCGCCGCGGGCGGCTCGGGCCGCTCCACCAGTGTCATCCCGGCCGTTCCCGCAGCCTGGTCCGTCACCACGATCGCCTTCATGGGAATTCTCTCCTCGGTCATTTGTCTCTTTGGTGGAAATGTCGCATCGATGGGCGCGTGTCGCTCACGGACGAACGCGGATGATCGTCTGCCCGCTGATCCGCTCGGTCGGATTGAAGGCGGCGACGGCGTTGTCGAGGGTCGCGACGGTGCCGATGTTGGTCAGCAGTCGCGGTCCGCCTCGCCCGCGGTTGTTCACCGGCATGATCACTCCGAGGGCCGGCGCCGCTCGGACACGGCTCCGGAGACGAGCGACGCCGCCCCGGCTGCCGGCGGCTCCTCGCGCCGAATCGCAATCATGGCCATGTCGTCGCACAACGCGCCAGGCACGTACTCACCCAGATCCGCCGCGATCCTCTGTACGAGAGCCTGCGGATCGCAGTCGGACCAGGCCGCAGCCCGCTGGGCCAGGGGATAGAAGGTCCGGTCCAGGTTCCGGGCCTCGGTGAGGCCGTCGGTATAGAGCAACAGCAGGTCGCCCATTCCGAAGGGAAAGGCCTCCACGGCGTAGGAGTCAAGGTCCCCCAGCCCGAACGGCGGCGCGGGCTGGGACACCTGCAACGGCGACGCCTTACCGTGGTGGAGCAGCAACGGCGGCGGATGCCCACGGCTGACCAGGCGTACGACGGGTTCGTCGTCCGGTATGTCGACCACCACCGCCGTGACGAACCGCTCACCGGCGTCCACGCCGGCGCCGGAGAACTCCGCTATTCCCCAGCGGACACTCTCCTCCAGGTCGGCGACCATCTCCTGGAGCGACGTCCGGAGCCGCGCGGAGGCACGGAAGGCCTCCAGCATGATCGCGGTACCGCTGATCGAGGCGAGTCCCTTGCCTCGTACGTCGCCGATTAGCACCCGGGTGGAGTCCGCGGTGCGGGTGACGGCGTACAGATCACCGCCGAGGTCGGTGTCGGCCTCGGCGGCGTGGTACGCCGAGGCGATCGAGACCGGCCCGGACCGCTCCGGCAACGGGCGCAGGACCACCCGCTGCGTGGCCTTGGAGATCGACCGCACTCGCACCAGGTCCCGCTCGTGCCGCTTCCGCAGGTGGCAGAACAGCACCATGCACCCCGACAGCACCATCAGGCCCACGAGTTGCATGATCACGTCCTCGCTGGTCAGGGTGCCGCGGTCCAGCGCGGCGACGATCACCGCAGCGACCGCCCCCACGCCGATCAACGCGGTGACCAGCGCCGATGCGAACGTCGCGGTCATGGCGGCCGCCACGAACAGCGTCGGAGCGAGATGAACGTAGGGCGGCGTCACATGGTCGATCGCCGGGACGGCCAGGACCAGGAACACGGGGATCACGATCAGTGCTTGTCTCGGTATCCGCGTCCGCGGTAGGGCGGCAGGGCCAAACCAGTGCATATCAGCTCTCTTCGACGGTTAGGACGCTCAGCCGGGCGACGCGGCCGGCGCGATCGGTCCACGTTGCCGGCCAGTCCAGCTCTCCAGGAGTGAAGCCCGCGGCGTACACCCGTACGATTACGTCCTTCTCGGCGGCGTGAGAGTAGGGCATGTCCGTCAGGGACAGCCCGGCAAGACCGGCGTCACGGTCTCGAACAGTGATGGCTCGCATACAGGTCCTTACTGGGGGAGGGGGACGATTCGAGCGCGCAGCCCCTGCACACGCAGGGCCATAGCGGCTCGTCATCGAGGCGATGCAGCAGGTGGATATATACCGTTGCGCATGATCGATCTCACCTGCTCGGGCGCATTCCGTCACGCCGTTTTGCGTTCTCATTAGGGAGACGAGGTAGCCCCTCCGGATGTGACAGCTCAGACGCGCACAAGTTTGTCCGGGTTGATGACCCTGCGGTACGCGGTGATCAGACCGTCTGTGATTTGAACCGTGTCGACGGAGTAGACCCGGCCTTCCCGGTGGAACACGAGGGCCAGCTCACCGCCGACCTCGACGAAGTCGATGCGGTCCGGACGCCACTGGCGCCCCACACGCACCATCACCTCGGCGACGCGCTCACCGCCGTGGATGAGCTTGCGTGCCGCGAAGACCTCGCCGCCGCCGTCGGTGACGTAGACGGCGTCCGGGTGCAGGAGCCTGATCAGGCCGGCCAGGTCCCCGGCCTCGTAGGCGGCGCGGAAGACCATTAGGACGCGTTTACGCTCCGCCTTCGACGCCTGCGGCGTGGACTGCTTCGCTTTGGCCACCCGCCGTCGTGCCCGCGAGGCGAGCTGCCGGGCACCCGGTACAGAGACATCCAGCACTTCGGCGATCCGGCCGAACTCAAGACCGAAGACGTCGTACAGGACGAAGGCCACCCGCTCCGGCGGGCTCAGCTCTTCCATAATCAGCAGCATCGCCGAACTGACGGACTCGTCGACGAGTACCGGCTTCGACGCATCCGGTCCTGTCAGCAGCGGCTCCGGCAGCCACGGCCCGACATAGGTCTCCCGGCGGAAACGGGCACTCTTGAGAATGTCGTACGACCGTCGCGCGGCCACCGTCATCAGCCAGGCCCGCAGATCACCGATGCCCTGCAGATCGGCTCCGGCCGCCCGCAGCCACACGTCCTGGGTCACATCCTCGGCATCGGCCACACTCCCCAGCAGCCGGTAGGCCACACCGAAAACCGCAGGCCGGTGCCTCTCCCAATCGGCTCCGAGCGGGTCCTCCTGCTCAGACCGTCCGGGCCCGTGCCCGTCACCCATACAGATCGCAACCTCCTCCAACTTCGGACGCCGGCCGGCGTGGCTGCCTAAGCCCAACTATTCGCCCCCCGATTCCATGACCACAACCCTGTGAACAGGGAAGACACCCCCCGGGGCGTTGCGGAGATCTTCGGAAGCACCGACGATGACATCGCCCGACGTGCTGTCCTGGCTGTGACCAGGCTCGACGGATACGACGTGTTCGCCGCGGAGGCGGATCCGCGCTCGGTACACCCGGGACGAGCGGCTGGACCAGTTGCCCACCGCCGGCGGCGACGGGCACGGCGATCGCGTGCTCCTCTCACCGGCCTCAACGACCACGACCGGTGAGAGGCCTTTCGCCGACCCGGCGAAGCGCCGCCGGGTTGTTCGTCGGCCCCGGTCTCGGTCCGGCAGCCGAGGTAACCCGAAACTTCTTCTGGTATTAGGGCGAAATTGGGGATTGGCTGTCAGTGTCGAGGGCCGGCGAGGCGGTGGAGGGCAACGCGATGCTGAAGCGTGTGCTGATGGCATTGGTCGTGGTGGCGGCGGCACTGGCCGGGGTGACGCCCGCGTCCGCGGCGACCAGTTCGCTGAGCCTGGACCAGAGCTCGTACGTGCAGGGCCAGACGATCGTCGCCTCCTACACCGCGGCCCAGGTGAGCTCGACGAACTGGGTCGGGATCTACAAGTCGGGCCAGACGCCGGGCAGTGTGGCGTCCACGATGTGGAGGTACGCACCGAACGCGTCGGGGAGCGTCAGTTTCGCGACCGATTCGCTGGCGACCGGCAGCTACGTCGCCTACCTCCTCTACAACGACGGGTACACGGTCCTCGCGGGGCCGCAGCCGTTCACCGTGACGGCTCCCTCCGCCGGCACCAACCTGATCGTGAACGGCGACGCCGAGTCGGGTGACCCGTCCACCAGCGGGTACGACAGCGTGACGCTGCCCGGTTGGACCGTCACCGGAACCCCCACGGCGGTCTCGTACAGCGTCGGAGCGGGCTTTCCCACCTCCTCCACGCCCGGCCCGTCGAACCGGGGCGGCGCGTTCTTCGCGGGCGGGCCGGTGGGCAGCGGATCGCTCACCCAGACCGTGGACGTGTCGAGCGCCGCGAGTCAGATCGACGGCGGCGGCGTGACGTACTCGCTGTCCGGCTGGCTCGGCGGCTACGCCGGTGAGATGTCGTCGGCGACGGTGAAGATCACGTTCCAGAACGCGGGCGGATCATCGCTCGGCACGGGCCAGATCGGGCCGGTCACCGCCTCGGACCGCGGTAACACGACGTCCCTACTTCAGCGCGCGGCGTCCGGTGGCGTGCCGTCCGGAACCCGGAGCATCGCGGTCGTCGTCTCGCTCACCGGCGACCCGGCGCGCGACACGGCGAACAAGTACAACGACGCGTACGCCGACAGCCTCTCCCTCAGCCTGACCGGCGCCTCGGTCACTCCGGGCACGCTCACGCCACCGCCGTCCAGCGTCCCGGGCTTCGACCACGTGTTCTTCACCGTTCTGGAGAACCGGGCGTACGACCAGGTCATCGGCAACAGCGCCGCCCCCTACCTGACCGGGCTCGCGGGCGGCAACGTCACGCTCGCCCAGTCGTACGGCGTGGTGCACCCGAGCGACCCGAACTACATGGCCGTCGCGGGCGGCAGCACGTTCGGCTACACCAGCAATCCGTTCCCGTCCGACATCGGCAAGATCAATGCCCCGCACATCGGCGACCGGATCGAGAGTGTCGGCAAGACGTGGCGCTCGTACGTCGAGGACATGGGGACGCCGTGCAACTCCACCAAGAACGGCAACTACGACCCCGACGACGTGCCGTTCTGGTTCTTCAAGGACCTCATGCCGGTGGGCGGCGCCCGGTGCCAGGACAAGATCCAGCCGATCACCGGACTCTGGACCGACCTGGGAACGGCCGCGACCACGCCGAACTTCGTCTGGTTCGAGCCGAACAGCTGCAACAGCATGCACAACTGCGACACCGCGACGGGCGACACCTGGTTCAGGAACAACATGCCGAAGATCTTCAACTCGCCGGCCTGGACCCGGCAGCGCTCCCTGCTGATCATCACGTTCGACGAGGACGACGACGCGCACGCCCAGCGCATCCCAACGATCGTGGTGGGCTCGCCCGGCACGACCAGGACCGGCTACCGGTCCGACGTCCACTACACGCATTACAGCATGCTGCGGACGATGGAGAGCGCGCTCGGCCTGGCCACCCTGACCAGGAACGACAAGTACGCCGTACCGCTCAACGACGTGTGGCCATGACCCCGTGCGCGGCCTTGATCTCACGCATGGGAGGCGCGGCACAGGCGCATGGCTCCGGTAGTGGGTGAGGTTGACGACCTGGCCCCGTGGCGGTATGTCGTCAACGACGTGGCCGAACGGTTCGCGCCAGTCCGGCACCAGGCCGAATCGGTACCAAGCCGATGGCACGTGATCTTCTCCGCACCCGATGGCGGCCGCCGGCGCTCATACGCGGCCCATTTCGTGTGGGGCCTGCTGCAGGCCGTGGAAGAACTTCCCGGCTGCGTTCTGGGGGCCCACCCCCGCGTGCGCCAGGAGCACAGCCAGGACTGGCCGATCATGTACTGCTCGCCGAGCTGCGTGTGACCCGAACGCGCAGCACCCGACGCCTCGCTCCGGGCGCTTGCGACGACGTCAGACTCCGGCTCGGGCATGGCACGCCCTCCGCTCCTTGGAGTGAGACTCAACGATCACGGTCGCCGGTCAGAACAGGTCGGCCAGCCGCTCGATCAGCGGCGCCGCGGCGTCGAGAGTCGCGATCTCTTCGGAAGTGAAGGACGTCGCCATCGCCGCTGCCATCCTGTCGGCGACGGCGCTGCGCTCGGAACTCAGCGCGGCCCGGCCGGGATCGGTGACCGTGAGCAGCCAGCGACGCCCGTCAGTGGGATCAGCGGTACGGGTCACCAGCCCACGGTCTTCCAGAACCGCGACGGTGGCGCCCATCGCCTGGGGAGTGATCTGCTCACGCCTGGCCAGTTCTGCAGTGGTGACCGGACCCAGCCGTTCGAGCCGCGAGAGGGCCGTCAGCTGCGGGCCCGTCAAATCTCCCTCGCTCAGCGCTTCGTGACTGCGGCGCCTGAACGTGCTGATGCTGATCCGCAACCTCGTGGCAACCCCGATCAACGCGGGGTTCGAGTCAAGGGTTTCGGTGCGGTCGTCCGATGCTCGTGAAGTCACATTAGAAGTCTAGCTTTGCAAGGTCGACCTTGCAAAGCTAGACTTCTAATATTCGATGTCCGGCCTTGGGGACCAGCGGAACGACCAACTGGCGCTTTCAAGTGCGGAGCGCGTCGAAATCGATGTGAGGAGAAGATCCACGCGGCTGCCGTTGCTCCGCCCGGCGGAGCTGACCACCGGGCAGCGTGCCCTGTATGACGCCTGCGGCGCGCCGCCCGGGCTGCTATCCGACACCGCGGTCGCCCGGCTCGGCCGGCCGGGCTTCGACGCGGTGGTGTTCATCGTCATCCACTACCTGGCGCTCGGCACCCTGCTCAACGCGTACGACGTCCCCGCGGGCCGTGCCGTCGCCTGGCTCCCCTAAGGAGGAGGTCATGCCCGATATCAATGAGACCAGGGCCCTGCTTGAGGATCCGGACGCGTTCGGCACGTTCGGGCGGTTGATACCCATCCGAATGGCAGGAGCATGCCATGGCCATCGCCCCACTGCCCGAGGTCACCGTCACCCCGATCGCCTACTTCCCCGAGAAGTACTTCCTGGAGAACCTGGCCGTGCGCGCCGACGGGTCGGTGCTGATCACCGCCGTGCTCCAGCAGGAGCTCTGGTACGTTCCCGGCCCCGCCCGCGCGCTCGCCGACCCGGTGCTCGTGCACGCCTTCGACCACCCAGTCACCGGCATCGTCGAGGTCGAGCCGGACATGTTCGTCTTGAGCCTCACCGAGGGCTACACCACGCACGAGTCCCACCTGGTCCGGCTCGACCTGAACGGCTGGGCCCCGGGCACCCCGGTCACCCCTGAGGTCATCTTCACCTTCGACGACCGAGTGCGAGCGCTGAACGGCAGCTGCCTGCTCGGGCCGGGCGTGCTGGCCGTCGCGGACTGCTTCGCCGGCCTGATCTGGCGGGTCGACCTGACCGAAGGGGCCCGCGGCGCGACCGCGCGGGTCTGGGCCGAGCACGACACCATGGCCGAGGACCCCGACGGCGAAATCCCCTGGCCGCCGCAGCCCGGCGTCAACGGCGTGCGCGGGCTCGCGTCCCCAGTAGCGATGAGGGCCGCGTGCTGTACGTGACCACGGACGGCGGCACGACCGCGCCGCCGCAGGGCGTCGTCCGCAACGCCGCCCTGCTCCGCGTCGAACTCACCCACGGCATCCGGTAGAGGAGAAGCCCGTGAACCGGCACAGCGAAATCGTCACCACCGGCCCGATATCGAACGATACCGAGGATCTGGTGCCCGCACGGTCGCGGGAAAGGTCATCCTCGTGTCAGGAGCGTGAGCACGGTTGTCACGTCCGGCGGCGCGTCCGGCGGCGATGCTTGGGAGCGGAGTGCTTTTGCGGGGGCTTCTTACGGGCGGGTTGTTGTTGGGGGGTGCGGCCACGGGAGCTGTTGGGGGTGCGGCCGCGGACGATGCCGATCAGCTCCTCCATGAGGTCGGTCGTCGCGGCCTCGATCCAGGCCAGGCCGATTTGGGACTGGGGGGCGTCGGTCACGGTGCGGTAGGTGAGGTCTTTGCGGTGGTGAAGGCGGGCCAGAGACTGGGGGAGCAGTAGGACGCCGGCCCCCGACGCCACCAGCTCGATCGCGTCCGCCGTGCTCTTGGGACGGGTGAAGGCAGGCTGCCCGGGGCGGTCGACCCAGGCCAAGACCTCGTCGAGCGGCTCGAACACATCCTCGTCGGCGAGATCGGCAAGCTCCACCTCCTCGACCGCGGCCACCGCGTGATCCTTCGGCACCACCACCACGGTCGTCTCCAGGTATAGCGGGATCACATGGAGGGCCTCGCGGTCGACGGGCAGGCGCACGAACGCCGCGTCCACGCCGCCGTCCCGCAGCAGGGGGACAGCCTCGGCGGCGGGTATCTGAATCAGCCGAAGCGGCACTTCCCACACCCGCTCGGCCCACACCCCGGCCCACTTCCCGGGCGTCACCCCCGGCGCGTAGGCCAACCGGAACTCACCCGTCGTCACCTTCTCAGCCTAGCCGCGTCCAGACGGCTCCCTCCCGCTGGCTACCCTTGACGTCATGAGCACGTCCAAGGCGAAGACCCCCCAGACCATGAAGCCGGCGACCGCGGCCAAGAAGCTGGGGATCCTGCTGTCGGCAGCGCCCGCCGAATTCCAGGAGGGCGTCGTCTCCCGGGACGAGCTGAACGCGCTCCAGGCCGACCCGCCCTCTTGGCTCGCCGAGCTGCGTCGCGAGGGTCCCCACCCCCGCCAGGTCGTCGCCGCCAAGCTCCGCGTCTCCGCCTCGGGCCTGGCCCGCGCCGGCATCACGGCCCCCCTCACCACCGCCGAGATCGAGACCTTGAAGGCCGAAAACCCCGACTGGCTAGAACGCGAGCAGGCCATCCAAACCGGGGTCCGCCAAGAGGAGTTCCGCCTCAAGCAGCAGCGCGCCAAGGCCTGACCCACGGGAACGCGGTAGGACTCTGCGGTACCGGGCACGGATTGGCCGCAGCCGTGATGCGCTCAGCTCAGCTGGTGCGCAATGCATTGATGATCGCGGTGGCCTCGTCCACCAAGTCGATGGGGCAGCCCCAGTAATCGTAGATGCCTCCGCGAGCACGGTTACTGCCGCAGATGACGAATACTCCGGTGCCCAGCTCGGTCTTCAGGTGGGTGGCCAGCCATCCGACGAAGCCGCTGTTGTCCAGTTCGGGCGGGAAGTGGAAGGAGAAGATCCCGAATTGTTCGACATCCCGGTGCTCTTGTGCGAGCGGGACAAGTCGGCTCCAGCTCTCGCTGTCTCGGACTACCGCCAGTGTGTCACCGGTGAGCGCCGGTGGCCGGTCTGCGGGGGATTCTTCGAAGCACCAGATGCCGTCGTGCACGACAATCTCGGCCAGGGCGATCACACGACGTAGACGTTCTTCTGTCTGCTGCGGAGTCTCCACGCTGACACTGACCATGGCGAGGTCTCCTGATTCTTGCGGCAGGGATCTGCTCTGGGGGTTATCGGAGGGTCGTCCCATGCCAGACGTGGCGCCTCGGCAAGTCGACGGCCATCGTAACGCCGTCGCGGCCTCGTTTATTTCGTTCCTGGCCGTGCCTGTTCGGCCTCTGAACCAGGAGAAGGCCAGGTGCCTGCCATTGAGATATGTTCATGCGTAATGGCATCGACTCGGCTGTCGAGGAGCACCCTGATCTCGGAATCGTTCGAAGTCATTGTTGCAGCCTCCGCTCAGGAAATCTGACCGCCACCAGTTCGCCTGGCGACGGTCCCTGTGGTCTCAGTAGTACGACGACACAGCCCCTCGGAATGTCAGGCGACGCGCCGACCTCACAGTTCGATGCGATGTCTCGTCGAACCGAGCGCCGAACTCCACCCGATCGAAGGCGCCGAGTAGATCGCGCGCTTCTTCGCCGGTCAGGCCAGTGCGGTACCCAACGTGACGATCCTCACCGGGTGACACCCGCGCAGACGCTCGTGTTTCGGCACTTCAGGGATGTCGTCGTCATCCATCCAGACACGGGTGGGGCTGGCGAAGCCCGTGCGGAGTGGCGCAGGGACGGATCGGTGCCCAGCAGGCGTCTTCCCCGGCTCCGTGGGGAGTCGCTCGCCCGCCAGGCGAAGATCGACCAACACGGTCGATACACGACCAACGTTGGTTGAACGCGGCACTAATACGGGTGCCGGTCGGGCTTGTCCGCCCAGGCATGGTACGCCCGGGCGCCGAGTTCAGGGTGGATCTGCTTGATCGAGAGCCTCCGCTGTTCGATGGGCTTCTCGAAGTCCTCGTACTGGAAGGCGTCGTCGAACCCGATCTCCCGGGTGGCCTTGAAGTCGCAGGCGAAGTAGACGGCGTCGATCCGCGACCAGTAGATGGCGCTCATGCACATGGGGCAGGGGGCGCCACTGCTGTAGACCGAGCAGCCCTTCAGCATCCGTGCTCGCTCGGGAACGATGTCAGGGGATCCCTCGGGACGTGGGATGAGCGTCAGCGTCGCCTCGTTGTTGTGCTCCTCCGGTATGGAGGGAGCGCGGGGGTTCAGGATCTGCACGGCCTTGCGGATCGCCTCGACCTCACCGTGGGCGGTGGGGTCGCCGGTGAGAAGGACACGGTTCTGGCCGCGAGCGATGATCTCGCCGTCGCGGGTGATGACCGCGCCGAAGGGGCCGCCCCAGGCGTTACGGACGGACTCGGTGGCCAGGCGCACGGCTTCCGCCATGAAGTCCTCGCAAAGGCCGCGAAGACGATTATCGGCGCTGGCAGGAACGCGTGAACACGGTCGCGCGCGCCTTCGAGGGATTCGAGGAGACGGAGGCGCACCCGCCCGGGCCCGGAGCTCAGGATGTATGGGTGGTCATCTACCGGTTCTCCGACCTCACCCGGCTGACCGCGTGGCTCGGCTCCCCAGCGCGCGGAGAGCTGCTCGACGAGGGCCGGCCGCTGTTCGACGGTCCGGCGAAGCAGGAGGTCCTCGCCGGGGAGGCGCCGAGGCAGGATGCCATCACCGCGGTCATCTCGCACCGGGTGAGACCGGGTCGCGAGCAGGACTTCGTGCGCTGGCAGGAGAAGGCGCGGAACGCCCAGGGGCGGTTCCCCGGCTTCATGGGCTTCGAACTCTTCAGACCGGTGCCGGGTATTCAGGAGAACTGGGTCGCCATATTCAGGTTCGACACGCGTGAACATCTGAATGACTGGCTCGAGTCGGAAACCCGGCAGAAACTGCTGGCGGAAGGCCGCCGATACTTCGCCGAATACGAGCTCAGCAAGATCGGCTCGGCCTTCAGCGGCTGGTTCCGGTTCGGCGGCGAATCCGAGGCAGGGCTTCCGCCCAACTGGAAGCAGGCCATGTGCGTGCTGCTCGCCCTGTATCCCACCGTAATGATCCTCACGCTGACGGCCGGCAAGGTCTTCGAGATGGCGGGGATACCGGGATACGCCGCGATGTTCCTCAGCAACGTGCTGAGCGTCAGCATCCTCACCTGGCTGATGATGCCGCTGGTGAACAGGGTTCTGGCCTTCTGGCTGGCGCCCGGAGGGGCGCTCCCTCGGCAGGTGGCGGGCGTCGCCGTGGTCGTTCTCTGCTACCTGCTGTTCGTCGGGATCTTCGGCGTGATCGCGGGTTAGCCGGCCGCGGCGGATGGTGACACGAGGAGGTGCCCCGTGCCTGATCGGCTGGAGGACGCCCTGACGTGGCGGGACGACGCGCGCTACCCGGACCTCTGGGCGGGCATGCTGTGGAACGACCTCAAACCGCAGCGGTTCCCGGACGTGATCGTCCGGGCCGGCTCGGCGGAGATCGTACGGGAGGCGGTCGGCCTCGCCCGTGACCGCGGGCTCCGGATCGCCGTACGTGGGAGCGGACACGGCTGGTGTGGCTCACCACTGCGCGACGGAGGGATGCTGATCGACCTTTCCGGCCTCCGGGGTCACGCCATCGATCCCGGCGCCGCGACGGCGGTCGCCGAGCCCGGTGTCACCGGACGCACGCTGTCCCTGGCGCTCGCCGAACACGGTCTGGCCTTCCCCACGGGCCACTGCCCGACCGTCGCACTGAGCGGATTCCTGCTCAGCGGCGGCCTCGGCTGGAACCCCGGAGTCTGGGGGCCCGCGTGCCACAGCGTCCAGGGGATCGAGGCCGTGACCGCCGACGGCGAACTGCTCAGGTGCGACGAGGAGCAGAACGCGGACCTGTTCTGGGCGGCGCGCGGCGCGGGGCCCGGATTCTTCGCCGCCGTCACCTCCTTCCGGCTCCGCCTGCATCCCCTCCCTACGGCGATCATGAGGACGCGATACGTCTTTCCGCTGGCGGAAGTCGAGGACATCGCACGCTGGGCCGACGAGATCGCGGAGGAGCTGCCGGCGAGCGTCGAGTTCGGAATGGCCCTCACGCCGGGTGAGGCGCCGGAGGCGGGGCGCCCGCGACCGCCGATCGCCACCGTCACGGCCATCGCCTTCGCGGGCTCACGCGATGAGGCCGTACGGGCGCTCGGACCACTACGGGACTGCCCGCTCGCGGGGCGTGCCCTGGTCCGGGAGGTGGACCGGCCGACGACCTTCGAGTCGCTGTACGCGGACTCCGCGGCGTTCTGGCCCGAACGCCACCGCGCCGCCGTCGACACCCTGTGGTCGCACGAGGACTTCCGGATTCTGCTGCCGCGGATCGCCGGTCACGTCGAACGGGCGCCATCCGACAAGTCCCTCGTCCTCGCGCTCCTGTCGCCGGGCGGGCCCGAGGCGCCCGCGACGCCGGACACGGCGTTCGCGGCGCTCGGCAGGACCTTCCTCGTCCCGTACGCCATCTGGGCGGACCGGTCGGAGGACGAGGTGAACCTCCGCTGGCTGCACCAGACGATGCGGGCGGTGGAGCCCTCGGAGTCGGACACTATGTCGCGGAGACGGACCTGCCGGCCGCCCCGTCACGCGCCCGGCGCTCGTTCACACCGGCCGCCTGGGAGCGTCTGGCGGCGTACGACCCGGGTGGTGTGTTCCAGACGTACCTCACGACGACCTGACCCGTACGCCGCCGGACGACCGTGGCATGGTCCGGATCCCTCATGTCGGGACCGGAAGGCATCCCGGTGGTGACGAACGTGGCCCTTCCAAGGATGATCTGCGTCTGTTGAACGGCACCTACTGCTCGCCGGACAATCCGTGCTTCTCGAGTCGGTGGGCGCCCACGGGTCTCCGGGTTAAAAGCCCGTAAAAATCGACCTTCTGTCGAACTCTAATTGACCGTTTCACATCTCACCCGTTCGGACGATTCAACAACGATTGGAAGAAGGACATGCGCAAGACGCTCACCGTGGCGGGAGTCGCCGCCGTCGCGACCGGAACCGTCATCCTCGCCGCCGGGGCCGCCCAGGCCAAGACCGGCCTGCACCTTTCGGTCGACCACCACACCGTCCAGCACGGACGCACCGTCACCTTCCGCGCCGACGCTTTCTCCGACAGCAGCGGCGACCACATCCACGGGCTCAAGTTGTGCCTGCAGCGAGCCCTGCCCAAGGGCCCCGGCTACGAGAAGTTGCTCTGCACCACCCACGGTCGCACCGGCAAGAGCGGCGCCGAACGGTTCACCCTGACCCTCAAGCCCGCCGTCCACAAGGGCACCTACACCTTCCGGGCCGTCGCCTACCGGCAGGACCGCCACCACCACTGGCACGCCTGGGGCGCGGGAGCCTCCAACCTCGTCAAGGTCACCGTCCGATGACCTGACCGCTATGGTCACTGAACGTCCTGGGACGGAAACTCGCCGTCCCAGGACGTTCGCTTGACAACAGCGCCGTTCGGCTCACCATCCGGGTTCAAAGAGAGGCCCCTTGTGAATTCGCCAGACTCGGATTCCCCGTACAAGATGGGCGAAGATCGCATGAGTTCTGCCGGCGACTTTCCCCGGATCGAGAGGGCTTTGCCGTCGGATGCCGAGGTGCGACAGCACGAGTGGTGGATCGATCCTCGGGAGTATGCCCGGCATGAGGCTCGCCGTGGCCGCCGGTTCGCGTTCGTGAACCTTGTCCCGGCCCGTACCGCGCTCGTGGTGATCGACATGGTGCCGTTCTTCGTGTCCGAGAACCCGTACTGCCGCGGCATCGTGCCGAACATCGGCCGCATCGCCGATGCCCTTCGAGTAGCAGGCGGTACGGTCGCCTGGGTCCTTCCCGCAGTCGGCGAAAGGACGCCGGTGCTGGATGAGTTCTTCGGGCCGGAAACAGCCGAGGCCTACCGCGTGTCCGGCGGGACGGGTCCGCTGCCCGGGCGGCTGTGGCCGGAACTGGTGGTCCGTCCCGGTGATGTGCTGGTGGAGAAATCCGCTCCCAGCGCGTTCTTCCCCGGCCGTTGTGTCCTTCCGGGAGTGCTGGAAGAGCGCGGAGTCGATACCGTTCTGATCAGCGGAACCGTCACCAATGTGTGCTGCGAATCCTCCGCCCGCGACGCCGCCGCCCTCGGACTGCGGGTCATCCTGGTCGCGGACGCCAATGCGGCCCGGCGCGACCAGGACCACAACGCCACGCTGCATACCATCTACCGGTCCTTCGGCGACGTGCGCTCGACGTCCGACCTGCTCGACATGGTCCAGGCCTGACCGATATCGGCACCGTCCAGGTCGGCCCCCCAACCTTGTGTATCTCGCCAAATCCTGGGCGATCGTTTGGTCTCGGGCACCAGGGCGGGAGCGGGCGCCGGCACGAGAATGGCCGTGTCCGGTTGTCGAGTCGGTCTGCGGGAAGGCGAGGTCTCATGGCCGTGGGGGGTTGGGAGGTCGACGGCTCGGCGCCGTTCGTGATCCGAGGCGCGACGGTCGTCGACGGTACCGGTGCGCCGAGTGCGGAGGCGGACATCGTCGTCGATGCGGGGCGTATCCGGGGCCTCGGCGCGCCCGGAAGTGTCGTGCTGGACTCCGGCGCCGCCCTGGACGCCCAGGGCCTTGTGGTCTGTCCCGGATTCATCGACGTTCACTCCCACGCCGACAATGCCCCGCTGCTGGTCGAGGACGATCTGACCAAGATCAACCAAGGGGTGACGACCGAGGTCACCGGCAACTGCGGCTTCTCGCTCGCCCCGATCCCGGCAGGGGAGCAGGCGCGTGAGGCCACGTCCGCGCTGCGGAAGCTGTTTCCCATCGACGAGGTGACCTGGGGAAGCGTTCCCGAGCTCTATGAGATGGTCGACGACCGTGGCACCGTGGTGAACGTCTGCCCCCTGGTCGGGCACGGAGCCCTGCGGATGGCCGCGATGGGGTCAGGGGCGCGTGCCGCCGAATCCGTGGACATCCGCCGGATGCGCGTGATGCTTCAGGACGCGCTGGAGGCCGGCGCGTTCGGGATGTCCACCGGCCTGATCTACGCCCCCGGCGTCTACGCCGACGCCGAGGAACTGGTCCAGGTGGCACGGGTTCTCGGCCCGGACCGGGTCTATGCGACGCACATGCGCAACGAGAGCTTCGACCTGGCGGCCAGCCTGACCGAGTCGGTCCGGCTCGCCCGCGAGGCCGGGTGCCGGCTCCAGATCTCCCACCTCAAGGCGACCGGCCAGGACAACCACGGGTCGATCCCGCAGGCGATCGCGTATCTCGACGAGGCGCGGGACGACGGCGTGGCCGTGACCCAGGACATCTATCCGTACACCGCCGCCTCGACGATCCTGGCGGCCTGCCTACCGCCGTGGATGCACGACGGTGGCGACACGAACCTGCTCGCCCGGCTGGAGGATCGGCAGTCGCTGGCTCGCGCCCGCCGCTCCATCGAGTCGCCGCAGGCGCAGGACTGGGAGAACCTGATCGGTGGCGCGGGCGGGTACGACGGTATCCTCATCGCCTCGACGGCATCACACGACCACGAGGGCATGACCCTCCGCCAGGTGGCGGACGAGCTCGGGCTTGAGCCGTTCGACGCCCTGGTGCACGTGCTGGTCGCCGAGCGGCTGCGTGTCACGATGGTCGAGTTCTCGATGGCCGACCAGGACCTCGACGACGCCTTCCGTTCGCCGTTCACCTCGGTGGGGTCGGACGGGACGCCGCCGGGTTCGGGTGGCAAGCCGCACCCACGGCTTTTCGGCACCTTCCCGACCGTGATCAGCCGGTTCGTCCGTGAGCGGCGGATCGTCGACCTGGCCGAGGCGGTTCGCCGCATGACCTCCTTGCCGGCGGCCGTCTTCGGCGTTCCCGGCCGGGGGGTCATCGCGCCCGGCGCGGTCGCGGACCTGGTGTGCTTCGACCCACTGGCGATCAGCCATCCGGGCGACTACGCGACGCCTGACCGGCCTGTCGCCGGTATCGAGTGGGTCATGCAGGAGGGGCGCCTCGTCGTACGGTCAGGGCGGTGGCTCGGGGTCCGGCGCGGGCGGAGACTGCGGCCGCGTTGAGGAGAACGATCCCCTCGTAGACTGCCGCGAATGGAAGACTCGCAGCTCATCGGACCTGTTGCCCCCTTGGCCGGGGTCCTCGAGTCGATCGATCGAGAGGTCGTCGTCGTGGCGCCCGGCACGGCGGTCACCGACCAGACCGTCTGCGACTGCGTGGTCTGGGACCCTCTCGAAGAGCTTCCTTCAGCTGCGGGCGGAGTGCTGCTGCTCGTCGGTGCGTCCGTGATGCACCCCCAACTCGGCTCGCTCCTGGTGGACGCGGGCGAGGCCGGTTACGTCGCGGCCGTCATTAAACGACGTGGGCAGGACCTCACCGGGATCGTTGAGACGGCGCGACGGGCGGGTCTCATCATGCTCGTCGCGCGTGACGAGCTTCCGTGGAGCACCGTGGAGGCCCTGCTGGCAGGCGCGATCGCCTCGTGCGCCACGACGGTGCGGCGCGCCGGTTTCGAAGCGACCGACGACCTGTTCGGCATGGCGAACGCCATCGCGTCGATCGCCGGCGCGGCGATCACCATCGAGGACCTCGAACGCCGGGTTCTCGCGTATTCGAGCATCGAGGGACAGGCCATCGACGCCGTACGCCAAGAATCGATCCTGGACCGCAAGGTGCAGGCGATCCCGGAGTACGACGCCGAATACCTCGCGGTGGCCCGCGCCGAGGGCCACGTCCGGTTCCCGTCGCAGGCGGATCACGAACTGGCGCGTGTCGTGGTCCCCGTCCGGATCGGCGGCCGCCTTCTCGGCTCGATCTGGGCCATTGACGACGGCGAACCCGGTTCTGCGAGCCGTGCCGTGGCAGCGCTGGAGATGGCTGCTCCCGCCGTCGCGTTGGCGATCATGTCGGTGGGGTTCCGCGAGGACGCGGCCCGGCGGCGCCGATCCGAGCAGCTCGCGGCGCAGCTCGGCGCCACCGGATCGGATCACACGAGCACGCTGCGCGACCGGCTACCCCTGGCGATCATGGGGTTCGGCCCGCTGACCGACGCTCCGGACCTCGATGAGCAGCGCCTCACCCAGATCATCCGGCTCAATGTCGAGCGTATTTCGCCCGAGGCGGCCTGTGCTCGGGTGGAGGACGCGATCTTCGCTCTGGTGCCCAGGGCGGCCGGGTGCTCATCGGCCCGGCTCAGGCGGCTCGCCGAGGACGTCGGCAGGTCGGCGAATTCGAGCAACGGCGGGAGGCTGGGTTGTGCCTTCATCGCCGCGATCAACGACACCGATCAGGTGATCAGAGCGCGGCGGGACATCTCCACGGTCCTGAGGGCGATGCAGGGCTCACGACATGCCGTCATCGACGTCGATGAGCAGCGGCACCTGGTCATTCTCGAGGAGATCCGGCGTTCGGGTGTTGCGGACGCCGATCGTCTCGTCCAGCACGTCCGGGACCTTCTCGGGTACGACGAGCGGCACCAGACGGCGTATGCGGCGACATTGCTGGCTCACTTCGATCACTTCGGCGACGCCCGCGCCGCGGCCAGGCAACTGGGGATCCATGAGAACTCCTACCGGTACCGGCTCGCCCGTATCAAGGAGAAGTTCGGCTTTGACGCGAGTGATCCGCGATTGCGGCAGGTGATGTGGCTGCAGCTACGGTTGCTGTTGGATCGGCACCGGCCGGCCGGCCAACGGCCGATCTGACCGGTGCCGCTCTTCCGGCACTCGATCAGGTACCGCCGTTGATCTCGGCGCTTTTGTTGCTACAGCAGTCCTTGAGGCCCCATGTGCTCATGATCTGGTCATAGGTGCCGTTCTCAATGAGTTTCTTCAGCGCCGCCTGAACGGCCTTGACGAGTTCGGGGTCGGACTTCTGGACGGCGATGCCGAGCGCACCGGGCTTGGTGGGTGCGTCCGGCGGGGTGCTCGTGACGAAGAGGGAGCCGGTCTGCTTGACGATCGCTGCCGTGGAACCACCGGTCGACACCCCGACGTCGGCCCGACCGCTCTGTACGGCCAGAACCACCTCGTCCTGGGTGCGGAAGTTGTTGATCTTGATGGCCCGCTTTCCGGCGGCGGCGCACTTCTTGGTGACGGCCTGGGCGTCGTCGGCCATCGACGTGCCGGTCTGTACCGCTATCGAGAAACCGCAGGTATTCGCCCAGGTCGGGAACTTGCCCTTGTTCTCGGCCTTGGCAAAGAACATCGTGCTGTTCATCGCGTAGTCGACGAAGTCGATGTGCTCCCGGCGTGACGGACGGTCAAGGATTCCGGAGACGGCGACGTCGAACTTTCCCGCGGCTATTCCGGGGACGATGGCGTCGAAGCTGGCGTTCTGCAGCCCGGCCTTCAGACCGAGCAACGAGGCGATCCCGTTGATGAGATCGATGTCAGCCCCTTCGAGCGTCTTGTTGTCTTTGGCCACCGACTCGAAGGGCGGATACGTCGCGTCGGTGGCGACCCGGATCGTGCCGGCCGTCCTGATCTTGGCCGGCACCATCGCGCTCAGTGTCCTGTCGGCCGCCTGGGCGGAGAGGCCGGGCTTGGCCTTCTCCGCGGAGCCGGTCTGGGATGCGTTGGTGCATCCCGCGCCGAAGGCGAGCGTCACCGCCGCGAGAGCGGCGGTCATCTGCGATGTCCTTTTCATCGTTCTCCCTGGTGTACGTGCACGCGTCACTCGCATGTGGTTCAGAGGCCGAGTGACACGGTGCGCTTGTCGATGGTGAGTTCCTCGACGGTGCCGAGATCCACATCGACCCCCGTGCCCGGCCCGGTGGGCACGGCGAGGCATCCGTCCTCGAGTTCGAACGGGCGGGCGATGTCCTTGGTGTAGTAGCGGCTGGTCGCCGATATGTCGCCGGGAAGGGTGAAGCCGGGCAGACTGGCCAGGGCGAGGTTGGCCGCGCGCCCCACGGCGGTCTCGAGGGTGCCACCACAAAAGACGGGTATGCCGTTGGCCTGGCAGACGTCGTGGATCGCGCGCGAATTCAGGTATCCGCCGACCCTGCTCGGCTTGATGTTCACGACGTTCACCGCGCCCAGGCGGATCGCGACCATGGTGTCGTGTACCCCGCTGATCGACTCGTCCAGGCAGATGGGCGTCGTCGAGGCGGCGGCGAGAGCCTGGTGCGCGAGAAGATGGTCGCGGTCGAACGGCTGTTCCAGGAGGAGCAGGTTGAACTCGTCGAGGCGGCGCAGGTGAGGGATGTCGCTCGGCTCGTACGCCTGGTTGGCGTCCACCTGCAGCGGCAGGTCGTCCCCGAACGTCGCCCGGACGGCGCGGACCGGCTCGAGGTCCCATCCTGGCTGGATCTTGAGTTTGATCCGGGAGTAGCCGTCCTTGAGGTAGCCGCCGACCCAATCGATCAGTTCGTCGATGGAATCGGGGATGCCCACGGAGACACCGACGGGGATGCGGCCCGCCGCCGCGCCCAGGAAGTCCACCAGCGGCATGCCATGCCGGCGCAGTTGGGCATCGAGCAGGGCCGACTCGACGAACGCCTTGGCGATCGGGCTGCCGGGCACGTCCTTCAGGACGGATCGGAGCCAGCCGACCGTCGTCCCCGAAGGCGGCGGCGGGCTGCTCTCCATCGCCGGCACGATCACCTCCAGGAGCGCGGTACGAACGCTCGCCATGTACTCAGGGAAGTACGTCGGCTCTGGGTCGGCGGCCGATTCCGACCAGCCGTCGACGCCGTCCTCGGACCAGCGCAACACCATGACGTGCCGTGTGTCGTCCACGCCCTTCGACGTCCGGAACGGCCGTACGAGCGGCATGGCGAGCGTGCGGATCTCGAGCGTCACGCGAGGCATGTCAGTCACCTGTTCTGGTCAGTCGATAGGCGCCGTCCGAGCCGAGGCGGTTCGGGCGGTAACCCAGCGTGAATGCGTGTTCGAACACCTGGCGGGCCGCGAGTCGCCACTGGAGGGCGAGCTCGGCGTCGGCTCGGCGCATCGCCTCGATGTCCTCGGGGATCCAGACCCGGACCGCATCCGATTCGGGAAACGCCGGAATCGATGGGGCGCCGTGCGGGCCCTGCTCGAGAGCGGCTGGGACGGCGTCTTCCGTACCGGGAATCTCCTGGGCGGGCGGAGCCTCGTCGAGGCGCCACTCGGCGTAGAAGCGGTCCGGCCGATCCCCTCGGTTGATGGCGTCGTGCATCGGGGGGTAGTAGTCGCGGATGTATTCGGCGACCCGTGCGCCCAGTTTGTTCAGGTTGAAGTGTGCGTTGCGCCGGATGAGCGGGTCGAACGTCCAGAGGATCCGGTTCGCGCCCCGCTCGAGCGCCCAGTCACGCTGCCCGAACTTCAGCGCGCGCCCGACGCCTTTGCCCGCCTCCACGGAGCTGACCGCGGCGATGAGCGAGTAGATCGAATCCCTCCCGGGTCCGCCGGCGACGCCGACGGTGACCCCGGCGAGGTCGCCGCCCGCCGTGAACGCTCCGAGGACGCAACCGCCGGCATGCGCGATGGACGCCAGTAGGTCGGCCGGGATGGGGGACGATTCCGGGGCGGTCCCCCAGATGTCGGCGAGCAGTCGAGCGGCGGCGACATGTTCCTCATGGCCGGCGAGTTCGACGACCTCGGGGCGGACGGAAGCAGGCATGGTGCCAAGGGTTGTGAGCCGATCCCTCCAGGTCATTGAGGTGTAGACCAGAGTTTCCCGCCGAACTTTGGTCGAGCCGACAACGGTCGTACGTGCCAATGTCCACATCATTGGGTGATTGGCCGAGACCGACCGGTGAACAGAGGATGGCGAGAAGCATGGAGAAGGCGGCCGAAACATCGACGGCGGATGCGGCTCGGGACCCGGCCGCCCCGTCCACGGCCGGGACGTTCGCCGACGACGAGCTGACCGTCGTCCCGCGCAGGCACACCGGCCGCCTCATCGTCGCCGTGATTCTCCTCGCTCTGGCGGCGCTGGCGCTGAAGTCGGTCTTCACGAATCCGCGGTTCCAGTGGAATGTCGTCGGCGCCTACCTACGGGACGTGTCCATCGGTGGTGGCCTGTGGATCACACTCAAGCTGACCATCGTGTGCATGCTGATCGGCGTCGTCCTCGGTCTCGTCCTCGCGGTGCTACGGCTCTCGAACAACCCCGTCGTCAACGGGATCGCCTTCGGCTACATCACGCTGTTCCGCGGTACGCCCCTGCTCGTCCAGCTCTTGTTCTGGTACAACCTCGCCGCGCTCTATCCGAAGATCACCTTCGGGCTGCCCGGGGTCGCGCTCAACGCCAACCAGCTCATCACACCGACCACCGCCGCGATCCTCGGACTGGGCCTCAACGAGGCGGCGTACATGTCCGAGATCGTGCGCGCGGGCATCCTGTCCGTGGAGCAGGGCCAGTCGGAGGCGGCCGCCTCGCTGGGCCTGACGAGAATGCAGACGATGCGGCGCATCATCCTGCCGCAGGCCATGCGCGTCATCGTGCCGCCGACCGGCAACGAGACCATCGGGATGCTCAAGATGACCTCGCTCGTCAGCGTCCTGGCCGTCCCGGACCTGCTCTATTCGGCGCAGCTCATCTACTCGCGGAGCTTCCAGACGATCCCCCTGCTCATCGTCGCGAGCATCTGGTATCTCGTCGTCACGACGATCCTCACGATCATTCAGTTCTACATCGAGCGGCGCTTCGCGCGAGGCAACCGCAGCCTGCCGCCGACACCGCTGCAACGGGTACGGACCTTCTTCAGGACACATGCGTCGGGCATCGCGGGGAGGACCGCATGAGCGGCGACACGATCGTCCCGGTGATATCGCCGGGAACGCCCGCATCACCCATGGTCCGGGCCGAACGGGTCCGCAAGTCGTTCGGGCGCCTCGAGGTCCTGCGCGATATCACCCTCGATGTGGCAGAAGGCGAAGTCGTCTGTCTCATCGGGCCGTCCGGCTCCGGCAAGAGCACCTTCCTACGCTGCATCAATCACCTGGAGCGGGTCGACGGCGGACGCATCTGGGTCGACGGCAAGGTCGTCGGGTACGCCCAGCGTGGCGGCAGGCTCCATGAGCTGAGCGACAAGGAGATATGCAAGCGGCGGACCGAGATCGGCATGGTCTTTCAGCATTTCAACCTCTTCCCGCACATGACCGCCTTGCAGAACCTCATCGAGGCCCCACGCCGGGCGTTGGGGGAGAAGAAGGAGTCGGCCACCGGCCGCGCGCTGGAGCTGCTCGACCGCGTCGGCCTCGCGGACAAGGCGGGTGCCTATCCCCGTCAGCTGTCCGGCGGCCAGCAGCAGCGCGTCGCGATCGCTCGTGCGCTGTGCATGCGGCCGAAACTGCTCCTGTTCGACGAGCCCACGTCGGCTCTCGACCCGGAACTCGTCGGTGAGGTGCTCACGGTCATGCGCGATCTCGCCGCGTCGGGCATGACGATGATCGTCGTCACCCACGAGATGGGGTTCGCCCGTGAGGTCGCCGACCGCGTCCTGTTCTTCGACAACGGTCAGGTCGTCGAAGAAGGGCCGGCCGACCAGGTCATCACCAACCCGCGGCACAACCGGACGCGAGCATTCCTCTCCGCCGTTCGTTGAGGTGCCCCGAACGTGGCCGGCGACCGAGATCGCCGCCGGCCGTAGGATGCCCGCGGCTGCGGCACGTGGTGTTCGCCCACATCATCGCCGGCCCCGCGCTGTTCACCGGTAAAACCCCGGCGTCACCTGGTTCGGCCGGCACGTACCGCCCGCCCTGGAAGTCCTCATCGTCCTGGCGCTGGGGGGCGTGCTGCTGGGCGCCGCGGTCGTCCGGTTCAGGCGGACCGATTGAGCGGCATGTCCCCGTCTCGACCGGGCGGATCACAGCATCCCAGGAGATGAGGTCAAGCAGGCATGAAACCGACGATAGGAGTACGTGAGGGACTGTGCATCATGCAAGGAGAGAACCATGCCGACCCTTCTCGGGTCACTGCGCAGGGTTGCGCTGACGCCGTCGCTGGCCGAGGTCGGATTCGCCCACCGCGGCTTCCCCGTGGCGGCCTCGGAGGTCACCCGGCACCTTGAGGCCATCCCACAGTCGGTCATCTGCGGGTTCGAGTGGGGGATCGACACCAGGGACCAGCGGGAGGTCGAGCACCGGGTCGGGCTGGTCCGCGAGGACCTGCGCGGGTTCGCCTACGAGGGGGTGACCATGGCGTTCACGGTCCTGGACGCCATGGGGCCGCGACGCGGGCGGCGGACCCGGGACCTGCTGCTCGGCCCCGGCCGGTCGCACATCTTCCTCGCCTACATCGGGATCGGGTTCGCGATGGCCCGGCTGCCTCGTCCGCTCTGGAAGAAGGTACTGCCCGACCTGGGCGACATCCCCTATCACCCGACGATGAGTTGGCTGGCCGTGGACGGGTACGGCTTCGACCGGGCCTACTTCGACACCGACCGGTTCGTCGGCCGTCAGGAGCGGCCCCGGCCCTACCCGTGGCTGGGCATGCCGGAGTACTTCCACCGGGCAGCGGATCAGGGCATCGGGCGGGCGCTGTGGTTCATCCACGCGGCCGACGTGCCCGCCGTTGCCGCCGCCGTGGAACGCTTCGATGTCTCCCGGCGGCCGGACCTGTGGAGTGGGGTCGGTCTCGCCGCGACATTCGCCGGGGGTGCCGGACGGGCCGCGCTGGCCGACCTGAAGGAGCGAGCCGGGCAGTACCGGCCGGAACTCGCCCAGGGCGCGGTCTTCGCGGCCAAGGCACGGGATTACTCGGGAGCCGTGCCGGAGTACTCCCGGACCACCCTCGACGCGCTCGCCGGGATGTCCATCGAGACCGCGGCGAAGCTCGCCGACGCGACGGAGGTCGAGGCGGGTACGACCGTTCCGGCATACGAACTCTGGCGATTGCGGGTGCGCGACCACTTCGACGTGACGCCGTCCCGCTGACCTTGCGACAATACAGTCGCACTCACCGCTGCCGAAAGGCTCGTCTCCCCGGCGGGCCCGATTTTGCGTGCCCCCGCCTTTTCCGATCGGCTTGTCTTTTCAATTATCTTGCACGGTGCCGTTCCTCGCGAAGGTTGGGACCGTCAAGCCGGGCGCGCCGACGCTCACGCCGGCAGGCCCGGCCATGTAAGCGGCGATGGCGGGCGACATCGCGAGCACGGCTACCTCCGCGTCCTTCCCGAACCCGCGGCCGAGGGATGACGGGGTCGCTCCGGACGGCCCGGGAAACGGCGCGCCGTTTCCCGGGCCGTTTCGTGTGCGCCGGTCGCGGAGCACGCTCGGAGTGGACCTCCGCGAAATTGCTGCCCAAAATTGTGATCAGATTGGCGCGGGCAAACGGCTGTTCGCATGACCGAGCCATTCTGTGACTCCCGGGATGTCACCGCGTCCGGCCGGCGGACGCATGACCGTCGGTCTCCCGTCCCCCGAGGGAAAAGGAAACGATGTCATCTTCTAACGCCCGGACGAGAGGACTGGTCCCCGGCGCCGTCGCGCTGGCCGTGATCCTGGTGCTCTACTTCGTCGCCCGGCTCCCGTCGGCGTCGGGGGCGGAACGGGAGCGGATCGCCTCCCGGTACTCCTTCGCCGAGCAGCCCATCGCGATGCCGGCGGGCTACCACCCCGACCACACCGTCCGGCAGGTGAACCCGGCCTACCAGCACATCAGGTCGTGGATCTCGTCGGTGGGCGCGGCCGTCGCGATGACCGATCTGTGGGGGCGCGGACGCGCGGACGCGCTCTGCCTGGTGGACCCTCGCAGCGACCAGGTGGTCGTGACGTACGCGCCCACCGCGCCCACGACGGACCGGTTCACGCCGTTCACTCTGGCCGGAGCGCCACTGCCGATGGACTCGTCCATGGCCCCGATGGGCTGCGCGCCAGGCGACTACAACCAGGACGGCCGGATGGACCTGATGGTCTACTACTGGGGCCGGACGCCGATCCTGTTCCTGGCCAAGGCGGGCGCCACCGCGCCCGGCCCGGCCGCCTACGAGCCGGTCGAGCTCGTCCCCAACCAGTCCCCGGACGGCCGGTATCACGGGCCGCGCTGGAACACCAACGCGGTGAACGTCGCGGACTTCGACGGCACCGGCCACCCGGACATCCTGGTCAGCAACTACTTTCCGGACTCCGACGTGCTCAACCCGCACGCCGAGAACAACGTGACGATGAACTCCTCGATGTCCAACGCCAAGAACGGAGGCGGCTCGCACGTCATGCGCTGGTACGGCGGCGCAGCCGGGGACCGTCCGGCGGCCCGCTACGTTGAGGAGCCCGGCGCGATCCCGCGCAAGGCCGCGACCGGCTGGACCCTCGCCGCGTCCAGCGCCGACCTCACCGGCGACGGACGGCCCGAGCTGTACCTCGCCAACGACTTCGGCAAGGACCACCTGCTCTACAACACCTCCAAGCCCGGCCGCATCAGCTTCACCGAGGCGGTCGGCAAGCGCGGTCTCACCACGCCCAAGTCGTTCGTGATGGGCAAGAGCTCGTTCAAGGGCATGGGCGTCGACTTCGGCGACCTGGACGGCAAGGGCCGCTTCGACATGGTGGTCAGCAACATCACCACCGCGTGGGGCCTGGAGGAGAGCAACTTCGCCTGGATCAACCAGGCGAAGAGTCCGGCGGAGGCGGCCCGGAGGATGGCCGACGGCGACGCGCCGTTTGCACAGAAGGCCCAGCAGTACGGCCTGGCCTGGACAGGCTGGGGCTGGGACGTCAAGACCGGCGACTTCCGCAACGACGGCAGCCTGGAGATCCTGCAGGCCGAGGGGTTCGTCAAGGGCGACATCAGCCGGTGGCCGTGGCTGCAGGAGATGGCCATGACCAACGATCAGGTCTACACCAACCCCGCGATGTGGCCGAACCTTCGGCCCGGCGACGACCTCGCGGGGGACCAGCCGATGGCGTTCTACACCCGGCGCACCGACCGTCCGTCCGGCAAGTTCGTCAACGTCACCTCGCAGCTCGGCCTGGACGCGCGCATCCCGAGCCGGGGCATCGCCGTCGGCGACACACGCGGCGACGGGACCCTCGACTTCGCCGTCGCCCGGCAGTGGGGGCCGCCTGCCTTCTTCGTCAACAACAGCCCCGGCCGTGGCAACTACCTGGAGCTGAATCTCGTCCGTCCGGTCGCGGGCGGCAAGCCGGGGCGGAACCTGGCCGGCGTCGGCACGCCCGCGTACGGCGCGCAGGTGGAGATCCGCACGCCCGACGGCCGCACCCAGGTCTCCCGGCTCGACGGCGGCGGCGGGCACAGCGGCAAGCGCAGCTTCCAGGTGCACTTCGGGCTCGGCGCGGACGCCCGTCCGGTCAGCGTGCGCGTCGAGTGGTGCACGGACGGCCAGATGCGCGAGCAGACGCTGACCCTCGCCCCGGGCACGCACACTTTGTCCCTGGACCGCACGGCCGAGGAGGTCGCGACCCGATGACCACCACCGTCCATCCCGCCGGCAGTGCACCGGCCCCCGCGCCGGAGGCCGCGAACCCGGCGAAGGCCAAGCGGGACCCGCGCTATCTGGCGCTGCGCAACTTCGCCATCTCGCTGACCATCTTCAACACCCTCGGCTACACGGTGCTCGGCTTCGAGCAGCCCTGGCTGTGGCCGTTCCTGGCGCTCGCCACCGGATACACCACCGAACTCGTCCTGGAGACGATCGGCGCGTGGGCCGAGCGCCGCGCGCCGCGGTTCCGGGGCAACGGCCCGCGAGGCCTCTACGAGTTCCTACTCCCGGCGCACATCACCAGCCTGGCCGCCAACATGCTGCTGTACGCGAACGACCAGTGGTGGCCGATCATGTTCGCGGTGGTCGTCGCGGTCGGCCAGAAGCACGTGCTCAAGGCCCCGGTCGCGGGGCGCTGGCGGCATTTCATGAACCCCTCCAACTTCGGCATCACGATGACCCTGCTTTTGTTCGGGACGTGGGTCAGCATCGCGCCGCCGTACCAGTTCACCGAGTACGCCAACAATCTGTTCCGCATCCTGATCCCGCTGGTCATCGCGACCGCCGGGACGGTCATCAACGCCGTCCTCACCCGCCGCGTGATGCTCATCATGGGCTGGATGGGCGGCTTTGCGATCCAGGCCCTGGTTCGGCACTGGATCTGGCACGTCGCGCTCTTCTCCGCTCTCGGCGCGATGAGCGGCGTCGCGTTCGTTCTGTTCACCAACTACATGATCACCGACCCGGGCACGACGCCGTCCAAGCCCCGCTCGCAGTTCGTCTTCGGGGCGGGGATCGCGACGGTCTACGCCGTGCTCATGGTCTGCAACGTCACCTACACGCTGTTCTACGCCACCACAATCGTCTGTGGCCTGCGCGGACTCGGCTGGTGGGCGGCCCACCTGCGCAGGCGGCGCGCCGAGGCGGCGACGGGGCCCCTCCCCGGCGCCCGTCCCGGCGGCCCGGCGGCCTGAGGGAAACCGGAACGAGCGTCTCCCGCGAACGGCGGGGGACGCGTTCCGGTTTCCTCATGCGCGTTTCTTCTCCTGTGCTTTCCGGGGCTCTCCGATAGTGCGGGACGCCCCTCAAGCACACGCGAAGTAGCCGCCGGGTGCGCGGCACGGCAGATTCGAAGCAGAGGAAGGCCCAACCGGGCACCGAATCCGGGAGCACATATTGGCGAATAAATGGCGCAGTCTCCGTAGCCGAATTCTCACGCCGAAGAAGTCGGAGACGCATCTCGACGTCCGTGGTTTCCATGTGAAAAACCCCGAGGCGCGGGGCATGCTGGAGACGATCGGCGGCACCTTTCTGGACGGCTACGCGGACGCGATGGCGGCCCCCTCGGCCGCCGCCGTGAAGACGCGGCTCGACCAGGTGCCCACGCGCTTTCGCGGATTCGCCTACGAGGGCGCGACGATGGGCCTCGCGGTCCTGGACGGGCTACCGTTCGGCGGCGGGGGCCGGGTCGAGGAGTTCCTCGCCGGTCCCGCCGACCCGCACGTCTATATGGCCTACGTGGGGATCGGCTGGGCGATGGCCAGGCTGCCCCGGTTCCGGTGGCGGACGCTGCACGCGCCGGACCCGTTGCTGCGCTGGCTCGCGCTGGACGGCTACGGCTTCCACCAGGCGTACTTCCACACCGACCGGTACGTCCGGCTGCAGTTCCGCGAGGCGTCCTTCCCGTGGCCGCGCTCGGGGCCGGACGGTTACCCACCGCGGGTGATCGACCAGGGCATCGGCCGCGCGCTGTGGTTCGTGTGCGGCACCAACGCCGAACTCGTCGCGGACACCGTCGAGGGCTTCGCTGAGGATCGTCGCGGCGACCTGTACAGCGGCGTCGGGCTGGCCGCCACCTACGCGGGCGGGGCCGAGGAGAAGGAGCTCACCGTACTGTGCGACCGCGCCCGGGCGCACCGGCCGCTCCTCGCGCAGGGCAGCGCGTTCGCCGCCGAGGCCCGGCTCCGCGCCGACCTGATGGTCCCGCACGTCGGCCTGGCCACCCAGGTGTTCTGCGGGATGACCCCGGAGCGGGCCGCCATGGTGTGTGCCGAGCAACTGCCGGACGACGTCGACCGCGCCGTCCCGGGGCCGACCGGCCTTGTCCCCGCCTACGAGACGTGGCGGCAGCGCATCGCCGCCGAGCTCGCATGAGCGGCCTCCGGACGAGCGGCGTCCGGATGAGCAGCGATTCGGATGAGCAGGGAGAACAGGGAATTCGCATGAGCAGGATCGCCGTCGTCGGCCTGGCGTGCCGGTACCCCGATGCCGCCTCGCCGCGCGAGCTGTGGGAGAACGTCTTGGCCGGGCGGCGCGCCTTCCGGCGGCTGCCGGACGAGCGGATGCGGCTGGCGGACTACTGGGACCCCGACCCCGCCGCGCCGGATCGCTTCTACGCCACCAACGCGGCCGTCATCGAGGGCTACGAGTTCGACCGGGTCGGTCACCGGATCGCCGGGAGCACCTACCGCTCCACCGACCTGACCCACTGGCTGGCGCTGGACATGGCCGGGCAGGCGCTCGCCGACGCGGGCTTTCCCGAGGGCGACGGCCTGCCGCGTGAGCGGACCGGCGTCGTCGTGGGCAACACCCTCACCGGCGAGTTCGCCCGCGCGAACCTCATGCGGCTGCGCTGGCCGTACGTCCGCCGGACCCTCGCCGGCGCGCTGCGCGAGCAGGGCTGGGATGACGACCGGCTCGGCCGGTTCATGGCCGACGTGGAGGAACGGTACAAGGAGCCGTTCCCGGCCATCGACGAGGACACTCTCGCGGGTGGCCTGTCCAACACGATCGCGGGCCGCGTCTGCAACTACTACGACCTCAAGGGCGGCGGCTACACCGTGGACGGGGCCTGCTCGTCCTCGCTGCTGTCGGTGGCGACCGCGTGCCGGGCGCTGCTGGAGGGCGAGTTGGACGTCGCGGTCGCCGGAGGCGTGGACTTGTCCATCGACCCGTTCGAGATCATCGGGTTCGCCAAGACCGGTGCGCTCGCCCGCCGCGAGATGCGGGTGTACGACCGCGACTCCAACGGCTTCTGGCCGGGCGAGGGCTGCGGCATGGTCGTCCTGATGCGGGAGGACGAGGCCCGCGCGCGGAACCGCCGCGTTTACGCGACCGTCGCCGGGTGGGGCATTTCGTCCGATGGCAAGGGCGGCATCACCCGTCCCGAGGTGAGCGGGTACCGGCTGGCGCTCCGGCGCGCCTACGAGCGGGCCGGGTTCGGCGTCGAGACCGTCCCGCTGTTCGAGGGGCACGGCACGGGAACCGCTGTCGGCGACGCCACCGAGCTGACCGCGCTGTCCGAGGCGCGGACCGAGGCCGCCGCCTCCGCCGGCACGGCCCCGCGGCTCGCCGCGATCGGCTCGATCAAGGGGATGATCGGGCACACCAAGGCAGCCGCCGGGGTGGCCGGGTTCATCAAGGCGGTACTCGCCCTGGACGCCCAGATGCTGCCGCCGAGCACCGGCTGCGTGGACCCGCACCCGGTGATCACCGAGGACGGCGCGGCGCTGCGGACACTGCGAAAGGCCGAGCCGTGGCCGCAGGACGCACCGGTGCGCGCCGGGGTCACCGCCATGGGCTTCGGCGGCATCAACACCCACATCGTCCTTGAGGGCGCGGCGGCCCGCAGGACCGGGCCGGACGCCACGGTCCGCGCGCTCGCCGCGTCCGCGCAGGACGCCGAGCTGCTGCTGCTCGACGCCGCGTCCGCGGACGAACTGCGCGCCCGTGTCGCCGAGCTGGCCGACTGGGTGCCGTCCCTGTCGTACGCGCAGCTCGCCGACCTGGCCGACACGGCGCGGCGGCGGCTGGCCGGACGCCGCTACCGGGCGGCGGTGATCGCGACCTCGCCCGCCGGGGCCGAGCGCGACTTGCGGCGGCTGCTGGAGGCGCTGGACGCGGGCGAGACCGCGCTGCTCACCCCGAACGGCACCGCATTCCTCGGCCACGTCACCCGACCGGCTCGGGTCGGGTACCTGTTCCCAGGCCAAGGCGCGGGCCGCTCCACGACCGGCGGCGCGCTCCGCCGCCGGTTCGCCGAGGCGGACGAGGTGTACTCCCGGGTTCGGCTCCCGGCGACCGGGGACATGGCCGCGACCGAGGTCGCGCAACCCCGCATCGCCACCGGCTCGCTCGCCGGGCTGCGCGTGCTCGCGGGCCTCGACCTGCAAGCGGACGTCGCGGTCGGGCACAGCCTCGGCGAGATCACCGCGCTGCACTGGGCGGGCGCGGTCGGCGCGGACGCGCTGCCCGAGCTCGCCGCCGCGCGCGGCCGCGCGATGGCCGAGCACAGCACCGGAACCGGGACCATGGCGGGCCTCGCCGCCCCGGCGGACGTGGTCGCGCCGCTGGTCGTGGACGGTCCCGTCGTCATCGCCGGGTACAACGGCCCGAACCAGACCGTCGTCGCCGGGCCGGTGGCCGCCGTGGACGCGGTCATCCTCCGCGCGGAGCGCGCCGGGATCGACTGCACCCGCCTCGCCGTCTCGCACGCCTTCCACTCGCCGCTGGTCGCTCCCGCCGCCGAGGTGTTCGACGCCTGGCTGGCCGGACGCGAGCTCGGCCCGGTCGAGGGCCGCGTGGTGTCCACGGTGACCGGCGAGCCGCTGGCCCCCGGCACCGACCTGCGCGCACTGCTGCGCCGCCAGATCGCCGACCCGGTCCGGTTCAGCCAGGCGCTCGAGCTGGCCGGCAAGGAGGTGGACCTGTTCGTCGAGGTCGGCCCGGGCCGGACGCTCAGCGCGCTCGCCTCGGCCGTCCTGGACGTCCCGGCTGTCGCCCTGGACACCGACGACGAGTCGCTGACCTCGCTGCTGCGCGTGGTCGGGACCGCGTTCGTGCGCGGCGCGCCGGTGGACCACGGCGCGCTGTTCCGGGGCCGGCTCGTCCGGCCCTTGGAGATCGGAGCGGAGTTCTCCTTCTTCGCCAGCCCCTGCGAGCGCGCCCCCGAGGTGACCCTGGAACCCGTGGCCGGTCCCGCCGGGCCCGGTCCGGCGGACGCCGCGCCCGCCGAACCGGCGGAGGGCGGCGGCCTGGAGATCCTTCGCCGCCTCGCCGCCGAGCGCGCCGAACTGCCGCTGGAGACCGTCCGCGACGGCAGCCGCCTCCTGGACGACCTGCATCTCAGCTCCATCACCGTCGGCCAGATCATGAACCAGGCCGCGCTCGCCCTGGGCGTCCAGCCGGGTAGCGCCGCCACCAACTTCGCCACCGCCACCCTCACCGAGCTCGCCGACGTCCTCGACACCCTCGCCGAGTCGGGCGGCGGCGCCCCGGAGATGCCCGTCGTCGAGGGAGCGGCCTCCTGGGTCCGCGCCTTCTCGATCGACCTGGACGAAATCGCCCTCCCCGCCCGGGACGAGGAGCCGGCCGGAGCGGCGGGGGAGTGGCGGGTGTTCGCGCCGGACGGGCACCCGTTCGCCGCGCTGCTGGCGCGGGCGTTGCGGGAGGCTCGGATCGGCGACGGCGTGCTGGTCTGCCTGCCGCGGGACTGCACCGAGACCGATCTCGGGACGGTGCTCGCCGGGGCCAGGGCCGCGCTGGACGGGTCGCGACTGGTGCTCGTCCAGCACGGCCGGGGCGCGGCGGCGATCGCCAAGACGCTGCGGCTGGAGGATCCGCGCGTCCGCGTCACCGTCGTGACCGTTCCGTGGGATGCCGAGGCGGTGCCATGGATCGTCGCCGAGGCAGCGGCGACCGCGGGGTTCAGCGAGGCCCGGTACGACCCGGCAGGGGTGCGGCGCGTGCCGACCCTGCGTCCACTGCCCGTGCGGCCCGCCCGGACCGTCGCGCCGCTCGGCGCGGACGACGTCGTGCTGGTCACGGGCGGCGGCAAGGGCATCACGGCCGAGTGCGCGCTCGCGGTCGCCGAGGACACCGGGGCGGCGCTGGCCGTGCTCGGCCGCTCCGACCCGGACGCGGACGCCGAACTGTCCGCCAACCTCGCCCGGATGGCCGATCGCGGCGTGCGGGTCCGCTACGTCCGCGCGGACGTCACCGACAGCGGCCAGGTGCGCGCGGCCGTCGCGGAGGCGGAGCGCGACCTCGGCCCGGTGACGGGCGTTCTGCACGGGGCTGGGCGCAACGAGCCCGCTGCGCTGGCCGGCCTGGACGAGGCGGACCTGCGGGGCGCGCTCGCCCCCAAGGTCGGCGGGCTCCAGGCCGTCCTGTCGGCCGTGGACACCGACCGGCTGCGGCTGCTCCTCAGCTTCGGCAGCATCATCGGACGCGCTGGGCTCGCGGGTGAGGCGCACTACGCGCTGGCCAACGAGTGGCTCGCCGAGCTGACCGAGTCGGTCGCCGGATGGCACCCGGACTGCCGCTGCATCTGCCTGGAATGGTCGGTCTGGTCGGGTGTCGGGATGGGTGAGCGGCTGTCGGTCGTCGAGTCCCTCGCCCGGGACGGGATCACCGCGATCCCGCCGGACCAGGGCGTCGCGCTCATGCGGCGGCTGCTGGCCGACCCGGACGCCCCACGCGTGGTCGTCGTCAGCGGACGCACCGGGCGCGTCGACACCGTCCGGCGCGCGGCGGAGGAACTGCCGCTGCTGCGGTTCCTGGGCCGTCCGCTCGTCCACTACCCGGGAGTTGAGCTGGTCACCGAGGTCGAGCTGAACGCGGGCACCGACCGCTACCTGGCCGACCACCTGCTGGACGGCAACCTGCTGCTGCCGGCCGTGTTCGGGATGGAGGCGATGGTCCAGGCGGGCACCGCCGCCGCCGGACGCACCGACCTGCCGGTGATCGAGGCCGTCGAGTTCGACCGTCCGGTGGTCGTCCCGCCGGAGGGCACCGCGACCGTCCGGGTCGCGGCGGCGGTCACGGGCGACGGGACCGTCGAGGTCGCGCTGCGCAGCGCGGAGACCGGCTTCGCGACCGACCACTTCCGCGCTCGCCTCCGCTTCGACGCCGACCCCGTTGCGGACGGGCCGCCGGAGCAGGTCGCCGAGGGCCTGCCCGGCGTCGCCCTGGACCCGGCCGCCGACCTGTACGGGCGGGTGCTGTTCCAGGGCGGGCGCTTCCATCGGCTGCGCGGCTATCACCGCGCGGGGGCCCGGTACGTGGACGCCGACGTCGCGATCGAGCCCACCGACTGGTTCGCCGGATTCCTCCCGGACCGCCTGTTGCTCGGCGACCCCGGCATGCGGGACGCCCTCATGCACGGCAACCAGGTCTGCGTCCCCGACGCCACACTGCTGCCCACCGGCATCGAGCGGCTGTACCCGGCGGGCGACCGCGCGTCCGGCGAAGGCGCTCTGCGGTACTGCGCGACCGAGCGGCTGCGCGAGGGAGACACCTACGTCTACGACATTGCCGTCCGGGACGCCGACGGCCGTACCGTCGAACGCTGGGAGGGCCTGCGTCTCCAGGCCGTCCGTCGCACGGACGGCCGGGGCCCCTGGGCACCCGCGCTGCTCGGCCCCTTCCTGGAACGAGCCGTCGAGGACCTGCTCGACCTGGACGCCGCCGTCGCTGTGGAACCGGACGAGCCCGGCGGTCCGGGCGCGGGCGTGGACGCGCGGCGGGCGCGGACGGCGCTGGCGGCCGGGCGGGCGCTGGGGCGTCCGGTCACGGTCCGGTACCGCGCGGACGGGCGGCCCGAGACGGACGCGGCGGGCGCGCTCTCGGCCGCGCACGGCGCGGGGCTCACCCTGTGCGTCGCGTCCGACGCCACGGTGAGCTGCGACGTCGAGGCCGTGGCGGCCCGGCCGGAGCGCGACTGGGCCGGACTGCTCGGCGCGCGTTACGGGCTCGCCGGGGTGCTCGCCCGCGACCTCGACGAGGATCCCGACACCGCGGCGACCCGCGTCTGGGCCGCCGCCGAGTGCCTGCGCAAGGCGGGCCTGCCCGAGGACGCGCCGCTGACCGCCGCCGGGCGGCCCCGGCCGGGCTGGGTGCTGCTCGCCTCCGGAAGCTCGCGCGTCGCCACGTTCGCCACGACCCTGCGGGACCGTCCCGGACCCGTTGTGTTCGCAGTCCTGACCGGAGAAGGACGGTCGTAATCCATGAGCGACTACTTCGAGTACCGGCACACGGTCGGCTTCGAGGAGACCAACCTCGTCGGCAACGTCTACTACGTGAACTACCTGCGCTGGCAGGGCCGCTGCCGGGAGATGTTCCTCAAGGAGCTCGCCCCGGACGTGCTCGCCGAGCTGTACGCGGACCTCAAGCTGTTCACCCTCAAGGTGGACTGTGAGTTCTTCGTCGAGATCACCGCGTTCGACGAGCTGTCGGTCCGGATGCGGCTGGTCGAGCTCGCGCAGACCCAGCTGGAGTTCGGCTTCGACTACGTCCGCCTGGACCCGGGCGGCGGGGAGACCCTCGTCGCCCGGGGCCGGCAGCGCGTGGCGTGCATGCGCGGCCCCAATACCCGCACCATCCCGTCCCGCGTGCCCGAGTCCCTGGTCCGTGCCCTGCGCCCCTACCAACCCGCCGCCCTCGCCGACGTGGGAGAGACGCCGTGACGGAGCTGGACGCGCGGACGCTGCGCAGGATGTTCAGCGCGTTCGCGACGGGTGTCACCGTCGTCACCTGCGGCGGCCCGACACCGCACGGGATGACGGCGAACGCGTTCAGCTCGGTGTCGCTCGACCCGCCGCTCGTCCTGGTGTGCGTGGATCGCGCCGCCGTGATGCACAGGTCGCTGTTCGACGCGGAGTTCTTCGGGGTCTCGGTGCTCGCCGCCGACCAGGAGGCGGTGGCGCGGCACTTCGCCGACCGCCGCCGTCCGCTCGGCATGACCCAGTTCGAGTCGGTCGACTGGGTGCCGGGCGAGCGCACCGGCGTGCCGCTCATCGCGGACGCGCTCGCGGCCTTCGAGTGCCGCAGATGGCGCGGCTACGACGGCGGCGACCACACCATCTTCGTCGGGCGGCTGCTGTCGGCGAGCCGGCGCGATCCCGACGCCCTGGTGTTCCACGACGGGCGGTTCCGCAGGCTCAGCCCCGAGCCGACGCAGGTGCCGCTGTGACCGAGAGAGGAAGGAGATCGCGATGACCGTGCCGCGTGTGCGGCCCGCCGCCGTGGCGGACCGGGTGCCGCCCGGCCCGCCCCGGCGCGCGATGCCGGGAGTGCTCCTCCGGCTCGTCCGGGACCGGCTCGGGCTGATGACCTCGGCGGTGACCGAGTACGGGGACGCGGTGCGGGTCGCCGCGGGCCCCCGGACGATGTACATCTTCAATCACCCCGACCACGCCAAGCACGTCCTCGCCGACAACGCCGCGAACTACCACAAGGGCCTCGGGCTCCAGCAGGCCCGCCGCGCCCTTGGGGACGGGCTGCTGACGAGCGAGGGCGAGCTGTGGCGCAAGCAGCGCCGGACGATACAGCCCGCCTTCCAGAGCGCCCGGATCGCCGCACAGGCGGGAGCCGTGGCCGAGGAGGCGACTGCGCTGGTCGCCCGGCTGCGGGAGCGCTGCGGCACGGGTCCGGTGGACGTGACGGGCGCGTTGACCGGGCTGACCCTCGGCGTGCTCGGCCGCACCCTGCTGGACGCCGACCTCGGTGCGTTCGCGACGGTCGGGCACGCCTTCGAGGCCGTCCAGGACCAGGCCATGTTCGAAATGGTCTCGCTGAGCATGGTGCCGACCTGGGTGCCGCTGCCGAAGCAGCTGCGGTTCCGCCGGGCCAAAGGCGAGCTGCGCCGCGTCGTGGACCAGCTGGTGGCCGACCGCGGCCCGGGCTGGTCCCCGGAGGCCGACGACGTGGTGTCCCGACTGGTGGCCTCCACCCGGGCGGAGGCCGACCCGGCGGTCGGCGCGCGGCGGCTGCACGACGAGCTGGTCACGCTGCTGCTCGCCGGGCACGAGACCACCGCGAGCACGCTCGGCTGGTCGCTGTATCTGGTGGACCGGCATCCCGAGGTGGCGCGGCGGCTGCGCGACGAGGCCCGCACGGTGCTGGGCGACCGTCCGCCCGTCCACGACGACCTGCGCCGGCTGACGTACACGGCCATGGTCGTCCAGGAGGCGATGCGGCTGTACCCGCCGGTCTGGATCCTGACCCGGCAGGCGCTGCGCGACGACGAGGTCGGCGGCTACCGCGTCCCGGCGGGCTCGGACGTCCTGGTCAGCCCCTACACGTTGCACCGCAACGCGGCCTACTGGGACGAGCCTGACCGGTTCGACCCCGAGCGGTTCGACCCGGCGCGTCCCAACGAGCGGCCGCGGTACGCCTACATCCCGTTCGGCGCGGGGCCGCGGTTCTGCGTCGGCAACAACCTGGGGATGATGGAGGCCGTGTTCGTCCTCGCCCTGATCGCGCGCGACCTGCGCCTCAGGGCGGTGCCGGGACGGGCGGTGGTGCCGGAACCGATGCTGTCGCTGCGTATCCGCGGTGGGCTCCACATGACCGTCCACGAGGCCTGACCGTCCCCGACGACTGACGGTTCATGTGCCCTGATCTCGCCCGCTTCCGTCCTGAGGCCCCGGACCGCACCGTCGTTCCGGGGCCGCGGGCGGTTCAGGTGCCGGTGGCGTCCACGCGGTCCAGGCCGGTGTCGAGGAGGGCGAGCAGGAGCGGGGGGTCGATGATGCGCATCGGGCGCAGCCGGACGTTAACGGTGTCGAGCTCGGTTCGGGAGCCGATGGCGATGGGGCCGGACGAGCCGACCCACGGCACGGCGTCGGCGGCGGTCGGGTCGGGGACCACCGGGCCTCTGCCGGGGGCCACCGAGTGGGCCAGGACGTACCAGGTGCCCTGGGGGACGTTCGGCAGCTCGTAGTGGCCGGGGCCGTCCAGGACGGTGCAGCGGACGGGCGAGCCCTGCGGGATCGGCTCTGGGAACAGGCCGACGAACACCAGGCCGTCCGCCTGGTCCGGGGACGGGAGGACCTCGCCGCGGACCGGCACCGACCGGCTGCCCCAGCCGTTGCGCCGGTTGTCGTTCGGGATGAGCGGCCGGAACCCCCCGTTCTGCCGGTAGAGCGTCGGCGCGACGCCCACGCTGCTCTTGAACCGGGAGCTGAATGTCCCCACGCTGGTGTAGCCGACCTGGTTGCTGATATCCGCGACGGTCAGCGAGGTCGAGATCAGCAACCGCTTGGCCGCCTGCAGCCGGACCGCGGACAGGAAGCGGCCCGGCGAGATGCCGGTGATCTGCCGGAAAATTCGCGAGAAATGGAATTTGCTGAACAGCGCAGTGCGCGCCATGTCGTCGATGGTGAGCTGCTCGCCGAAGTTCTCGTACATGGCCCGGACGACCCGCTCGACCGCCTCTTCCGAAACGTCTGCCATCTTTGAAAACCTTTTGTGTTGTGGCCGTCCCCCTGGGGCGGACTCGCGCATTTACACCGTTCTCGGTGAGATTGATAACACAATCTTAAATGCCGCGTGTGGTGGGTCAATAAGTCGTGGTCGAACAATAACGACGTGATGACGGAAGGTCGATGCGCCCTTAGCTGAGACTAAAGGAAAGGTGCGCTCCGTGATTTTCGAGTCACGTTCGGGAGCGTCGGCCGGGCATGCGCGCGGCCGAAAGGCATGGAAGGGGGCCGGAGTCTTTCCGCGGATAATCCGTCAGTCCGAGTCGAGGACGGCGGCGAACAACGCCCACGCGGTCGCGGTCTCACGCGCCAGCCCGGCCACCGCCTCGCGGCAGTGGCTCGGCACGGCCGCGACCAGGCCGGTCCAGTCGTCCTCCGTGAGGGTCTGGGCGTTGAGCACCCGGAGCAACTCGCGGCCGGAGTCGGTGTGCCGCAGCGCCGGATCCTTCATCAGCCTGACCAGAACCTCCCGCGCCTGCGCCGGTCCGGCGTCCGGTCCGGATCGGGCGTCCGCGTTCGTCCGGGCGGCCCCGGCGGGCCGCGGTGCGGCGCCGGGCCGGATCGGGTCGTCCGGGCGGGCCGTGGGGGCGGGGGGCGCGGCGGAACGGGTCGTCGCGCCGCGCGGGACCGGGTCTCGGCCCTGGAGGAGGCGTTTGCGGACGTCATGGGCGGTGGACAGCGAGATGCCCGCCGCGCGGGCGACCTCGCGCAGGGAGGCTTCGGGGCGGGCGCTGATGATCTGCGCGGCGAGCTGCCGTCCGCCCGCCCCGCTCACCGGACGCGCCCGGCCGTCCGTGCCGACGCGCGCGTTCGTCTGCGGAATCTGCGGGGTCGAACGCCGTACGGACGCGACCGTCCGGGCCGACAGACCGGTCCGGGCGGCGATCCTGCGGTCCGACGCCTGTGGCTCGGCGGCCAGGATGCGCGCGGCAGCGGCCCGGCGGTCGGCGAGGGTCAGCGGGAGGCCGTGCGCGACGTTCAGCTCCACCGCGCGGGCGAACGCCTCGGCGGCGCTGCCGTCGAAGAAGACCGCCTCGATCTCGGTGTCGCCGCGCAGCATCGCGGCGCGCAGCCGGTGCATCCCGTCGATCACCCGCATGGTCGGACGGTGCACCAGGATCGGGGGCAGCGGCGTCTCGACGCCGGCGAGGCGGACCACGTGCTCGCGGTCCTCTCCCCGCAGGCGGGGGGAGTCGGCGGGGCGCAGCGAGCCGATCAGGACGCGGTGGACATCGGCGCCGGAGGTGCCCGCACCGCCGGGGAAGTGCGCTTCGGCCGTCTCCGGTCCCGGCCGATGCGCGGTGCCGCGTGCCATGGACTTCCTCCCCGTCGTCCGGAACGGAACGATCCCCCCCGTGACCCCGCGGAACGAACGCGAAGACGGGCTCCGTCGATCGTCGTTCCGGGGGCACGCGCCCCCATTGCAAACCGATTGGTCGGTTTGTTGCAACCCTGGGCACCCGGTGTTCGGGCCGTCGTGAATCCTCCGGACGGCCTGGGGCGGTGAACTGGACGGCGTTTACGCAAGCCGTGGCGCGAATATCACCAAACGATCTGATGCGTCACGCTAGGTAGCTGAATTGCGAACGTCTGGAGTGGCCGAGGTCCGCGCATACTGTGCACTGTGACGTAGATCACCACCCAGTCGAGAGGGGTGGCCGAATGCAAGGTGCGGATTCAGTATTTCCTTTCCGTGGGAGCGCTTAGATAAACCGCCGTCTCGCCGATTCTGCGGGCCGCCGCGAGACTGGCCCACGCCGTGAGCCCGAGCAGCGCCGCGTCGTCGGGGTCGGCGTGCCGGAACGCCGCCACGTCCGCCGGACCGACGCGGTGGGACGCCAGCGCGGTGAGCAGCGCCAGCCGGGCCGCCGGACGCTCCGCGTCGGGCAGCGCGGCCACCGCCTCGTCCAGCCAGCCGCGCCCGGCCGCCGGGTGCGTGCCGTCCCGGTCCGCCAGCCGCTCGAGCACCAGGGCGCGCACCGGCGCCGGCAGCGCCCGCCGCCCGGCCCGCTCGATCGCCTCCACCGCCCGTGCGAAGGCGTCCTCGATCACCGGATCGGCGGCGGCCCACGCCAGATCGCCGGGCGGCGACGCCTCCGAGAGCAGCCCCAGCGCCGCTCCCGGCTCGGCCCCCCGCCGCGCTGCCGAGCGCAGCAGGCGGCCGAGCACGCGCAGCATGGGCGCGCGCACCTGCGCGGGCACCCGCGGTGGGACGGGCGAGTCGTCCAGGAAGACGTTGACCATCCGGTTGAGGTAGTGGAACGTGACCGCCACCCCGACCAGGCGGGGAGCCCGCGTAGCGTCGAACGGCGCGGCCGCCGGCTCGCCCGGCCCACACCGCCCCGTGCCGGCGGCCCACGCTGCGAGCGTCCCCCGGTCGTCCTCGCCCGCCGCCCGGGCGGGGACGAGGCCGTGGAGGGTGGCGTCGTGGACGGCCACGCAGTACGGGCAGGCGTTGGCACGGGAGACGGAGGCCGCCACGGTCTCGGCGTCCGGGCGGCCCGAAGCGGGACCGGCGACCAGCGTCTCGCGGAGCATGAGCCAGGAGGCGGCGAGGACCTCGGGCGCGGGGGAGTGCAGGGCCACCGGCGGCGCGAGCATGCCGAAGTCGTGTTCGACCTGCGCGTATACCCGGGCGACCAGACCCTGGGCCGCGTCGGGGCGGACCGGCTCGACGTAGGCGACCCGGTCCAGCGTTCGGTGCAGGGCGCGCCGGACGAGCCGCGGCGTCGCCCGGCCTCTTGGCGCCCCGGCCCCGGGAGGCAGGTCCGAGGGGTTCGCGTCGGGGCGGGTCATCGGCGGACCAGGCCGGGGACGAGCGGGAGCACGGCGCGGCGGGCGCTGGTGGCGCCCTCGGGCGCGGGCGCGCCGTAGCGGACCTCGACGCCCCGGTCGCGGGCGGCCTGGACGATCCCCGGCATGGCGCGTTCGGCGAGCGCGGCGATGGTGAGGGCGGGGTTGACGGTCAGCGCGCCGGGCACGGCCGAGCCGTCGGTGACGAAGATGCCCGGGTGGCCGCGCAACTGGTGCCGGTCGTCCAGCGCGGAGGTGGCGGGATCGTCGCCGATCCGGCAGGACGCCAGCGGGTGCACGGTGTACGCGCCGACCAGGTCGTTCGTCCAGGGCAGCACGCGGGCCAGGCCGTCGCGATCCAGAATGTCCTTGACCTCGGCGTCCGCCTCTGCCCAGCCGCGCAGCGTGTTGGCGCTCGGCACGTAGCGTAGCGGGCCCCGGCCGAGCATCTGCTGGGAGATCCGCACCGCGTTGCCGGTGGGCGGGAGGTCGCCGAACACGCCCTCGTTGTCGTCCTCGCTCATCGTGAACACGGTCAGCCAGGACTGCCAGCGGCTCAGCATCTCCTTCTTCTCCGGGCCGAACCAGGTGAGACGGCCGTCCGCGCCGGGCACCTGCGCGAGGATCGTGCCAAAGCCGGGAGGGAAGTACAGCTGCTCCAGGGAGAACCGGGAGAACTCCGGCAGATCGGGGTCGAGCCGGTCCCAGCTCGCCACGCACGGCCCCTTCCCGATCTGGGACGCGGCGTACGCGGCGTCGCCGCGCGACAGGCCGAGCACGGTCCGGACACGTTCCTCGTCGAACACGGCGGTGTTGAGGCGTTCGCCGTTGCCGGAGAAGTAGCGGCCCACGCTGTGCGGCATCGGCCCGAGCGCGGGCTCGGAGCGCTTGAGGATCGCCGGCGTCGCGCCCGCCCCGGCCGCGACCACCACGAGCCTGGCGTCGAGCGTGCCGCTCCCGGCGGTCACCCGGTAGTCCTCGCCGTCGATGACGTTGTAGTGCACCCGGTAGCCGCCGTCGCCTGTGCGGGACAGGTGCTGCACCTCGTGCAGCGGACGGATCTCTGCGCCGTGTGCGACGGCGGCGGGCAGGTAGTTCAGCAGCAGCGACCGCTTGGCGTCGAACCGGCAGCCCGACATCATCCAGTTGCAGTTGGTGCACTTCTCCCGGTCGATCGCGGCCGGGGCCGGGTTGGCGGTGCGCCCGGCGTGCGCGCACGCCGCCGCGAACAGCCCGCCCGAGTAGGTGACGTCGTTCCAGTCCTGCCGAGTGATCGGCAGCGCCTCGGCGACCCGGTCGTACCAGGGGTCCAGGGTGTCCCGCGTGATCGCGGCGGGCCACATGCGGCGGCCGATCCCGCCTCGGCGGTCGAACACGAATCGCGGGGCGCGCGGCATCGCGGCGAAGTAGACGACGCTGCCGCCGCCGACGCAGTTGCCGCCGAGCACGCTCATCCCGTCGCCGACGACGAAGTCGAAGATCCGGGTGTAGGACGAGCCGAGCAGGAAGTCGTGGTCGAACTCGTCGCTGGCCACCCACGGCCCGCGCTCCAGCACGGTGACGCGGGCCCCGCCCGCCGCCAGGTGGTACGCGGCGATCGCGCCGCCGAAGCCGCTGCCGATGATGACGACGTCGGTGCGTTCGACCGCGCCGGCCACGCCGCCGCCCCGGCCCGCCGTGATGTTGTCCGTGGTGCTCATGCGGGACTCCCGGTGGAGGTCGTGCCAGGGTGGATGGGGGCCAGTTCGCGCCGGTAGGAGAAGGCCGGGAAACGCCACAGGCCGTCCCGGTCCGGCGGGGCGAAGCCCATGGTCGCCAGACCGGGATGACCTGCCCTGATCGCATCCAGGGTGGGCAGGTGCGCGGCGGTGTCGAAGGCCATGTTGCAGAACAGCGCCAGCAGCACCCACAGCTCCTTCTCCGGGTGCTCGGGCGAGGTCAGCGTGCGCACGAGCGCGGTGCGGTCGGCGAAGTCCAGCGCCACGAACGGCGGGACGGTCTCGTCCAGGACGCGGCCGTGCTCGCGGGCATGCGCCACAGCGTGCCGGTTGAGCGCCTCGACATAGCCGTCCAGGCCGTCCGTCACGCCGGTGGCAGGGTTCCGCAGCAGGGCCAACGCGCCGGCCGCGACCGCGCCCGGTCCCGGGGCGGCCCCCGCCACGGCCCGGTCGCCGGGGTCGCGCCGCTCGCCCGGGACGATGGTGTCCGCGAACGCCTCCAGGGTGGCCGTCGCCGTGTCCCGACCGGCCGAGGCAGATGTTTCCACCCGTATCCTCCTCGCCATGGTGAATTCACAAAAAGGATCGGTGGTCCTGGCGAGCACAGTCATCTTCAGGATTGCCAGCTGATAATTGACCTGTCAAAGATTCTGTCATAGAATGATCATTCTCCGCGAAAGGGTGGGTGTTGACTCATGCAGGAACGCGCACGGCGTACGCGAGAGACCATTCTTCGGGCGGCCGCCGCCGCCTTCGAGGCCAACGGCTACGGTGCGACGACACTGCAGAAAATCACCAGTCTTGAGGACGTCAGTAAAGGGGCGCTTTATTTTCACTTTCAGGACAAGGAGGCGCTCGCTGCGGCGATCGTGGCAGAGCACGACGCGCTCTGTCGTGGACTGCTCGTGGAACTGCGTTCCCGGCATCCACGCGCACTCGTCCAGCTGGTGGAGTTCTCCTGGGCGGCGGGCCTCGCCTTTCGCGACAACCCCGCGGCCCGCGCCGGGATCCGGCTGCTGCTGGAGACCCGGCTCTACGAGTCGTACATGCGCCCCCCGCACGCGGGCTGGATCGCGGAGATCGCGGACCTGCTGGCGGAGGCGGACCGCCAGGGCGACATCGCGCCCGGCGTGAGGACCGCCGACGTCGCCCGGTTCATCGTCGCGACCTTCACCGGGCTGCAGCAGATCGTCATCCTGGACGGCGGGCCGTCCGACCCGGTGAGCTGCGTGACCACGATGTGGCGCTGCCTGCTCCCCGGACTCGTGCGCCCCGAGCGCCTGCCCGACCTCGTCGGCCGGCTCGACGCGCGCGCCGGCATGCCGGACCACGGCTGATCCGGTGCGGCCGGGGGCGGGTGCCCTCGGGCCGCACCGGACGGTCAGCCCGCCGCCGGGGCCGGCACGGGTGGGCTGCCGCTCTTGAGCACCCGGTAGATCATCTCCGGGCTCATGAGGCCGGGCGCGGGATCGACCAGCCCGGCCACCCGCATGAACGCACGGGTCACCGCGGGGTCCCTGGTCATGGCGGACTGGAGCAGGCCCATGTAGGCGTTCGTCATCTCCAGCTCGGGCGGACGCGGCCCCTCCACCTGCGGGAACGCCAGGTCACCGCCCGCCGAGATCTGCCACGGGGCCTCGACCACCCCGGCCACGTCCTTGAGGAACGGCAGCGGTTCGGGCACGCCGCGCTCGAGGTGCGCGCGCAGCGTCAGTGCCTCCAGCGCGGCCACCGTCATGCCCTGGCCGTAGACGGGGTTGAAGCTGCAGAACGCGTCGCCCATCACGAGCAGCCGGTCCGGGAACCGCTCCAGATGCTCGTAGTGGCGGCGGATACTGGCCGGATAGGTGAACGAGACCGGGTCGTCCAGCGGCTCGGCGTCCTTGATCACCTCGTACACGTCCGGCACCGCGAGCGACCTCGCCCAGTCGAGGAAGCCCTCGGGGTCGGTGGGCGCGGCGTCGCCCAGCACGCCGGTGAGCGAGACGATGCAGCGCCCGCCGTCGACCCGGGAGAAGAACGCGCCGCGCGGGTGCGACGGCGTGGACACCGGGTTGATGGACAGGTCGCCGCACAGGATCGACTCGTCCGGCAGCCGGTAGTGCCGCGTGGTGTAGGTCAGGTCGATCTTGATCCGCTGCTCGACCGGCCGGGAGAAGCCGTGCTCCTCCAGCCACGCCGGAGTCCGGGAGCCGCGTCCGGTGCAGTCCACGACCAGGTCGGCCGCGATGGCCCGGGACGCGGAGTCCGCCGCCGTCCGGTCCTGGACGCGGACGCCGGTGACCCGACCGTCGCCGTCCGCGGTGAGCAGTTCGAGGATGTCGGTCTCCTCGGCGAACGCGATGTTCTTCCAGCCCGCCACCGATTCGCGGACGAGGTTCTCCAGGACCGGCCGGTCCGCCGAGACGCAGATCAGCCCGGTCGGGGACGGCCGGGTGCGCCGCCCGCCGAAGAACCAGCGCAGCTCGCCGAGGTCGGCGGTCGGCACGCCGGCCGCGACCGCGCGCTCGGTGAAGCCGGGGAACAGCTCGTCCAGGATCTGCTGCCCGCGCGCGAGCAGCCCGTGCACGTGCCGTCCCTGCGGCACGCCGCGCCGGGCCGTGGTCACCCCGGTCAGCCGGTCCCGGTCCACGATCACCACTTCGGCGTACGCATCGGCCAGCACCCGGGCCGCCAGCAGGCCCGCCATGCTCCCGCCGAGCACCACCGCCCGCTCGCCCATGCGGCCCTCCCCCACGTCAGCGCGCATCGCGGGGGCTGTTCTGGTAGGACGCGAGCCGCCACTCGCCGTCGCGCTTGACCACCAGCCAGGACGCGCGGATGGCGTCCTCGTCGGCCAGTTCGGTCCGGTCCGCGGCGATCACGCCGCCCTCGGTGATGACCAGGCCGACCTTGGGGCCGAAGAACCGCACGTTCACCGGCTTGCCGGTCACCCGCGTCCCCTTGAAGACCCCGGCGAAGGCGTCCCGCATGAACGCGGCGATCGCATTGTTCCCGGCGACGTATACGCCGGGCAGCACCATCGTGCCGTCCTTGACGAACAGATCACCGAAGCCGTCGGCGTCGTGCGCCGCCCAGACCTCGACGAGCTTCCTGGGCAGCGCCGCCACGGCCTCGTGGTCGGCGGGAGAGGGATGGGTGCTGATGGACGGGCTCTCTGTCACTTCGACTCCCTAATTCAGCGCCATTGTCGGCGGCCCCTGCCATGCGCTTTTTAAACCTTCCACCGAGACCCGTGCCGGACAATATCCCGGATTGCTCACCGGTCCTTCGGTAAGGCAATCGAGCGGATGCTCCTCGACCCGCCCAGTTGCCAGAATTCTCGCTGGATCACGGCCGTTTCATCGAAGGAGGACAGGGTGACAATCGCCCACGCAACCCCGCGGGCCGACCTGGTCGCCGCCGCGGCGGCGCTGGCGCCGGCGCTCGCGGAGCACGCGTCCTGGAACGAACAGAACCGGCGGCTGCACGACGACACCGTGCGGACCCTCTCCGAGGCCGGGATCTTCCGGCTGCGGCTGCCCGCCCGGTACGGCGGCCTGGAAGCGGACGCCCGCACCGTCGTGGACGTGCTCGCCGAGGTCGCCCGGGCCGACGGCTCGGCGGCCTGGATCGCCGGGGTCAACGCCATCACGACCTGGATGACCGGGCTGCTGCCCGACGCCGTCCAGGACGAGGTGTTCGCCGACCCCGACACCCGGATCTGCGGGACGCTCAGCCCGACCGGTATGTGCGTGCCCGCCGAGGGCGGGCTGGTGCTGAACGGTAAGTGGACGTTCATCAGCGGCGCGCTGCACGCCCGGTGGCAGGTGATCGTCGCGATGGCCCCCGCGCCGGACGGCTCGTTCTGGCCGATCATGACCGTGGTGCCGATGTCCGACCTGACCGTCGTGGACGACTGGGACACCTCCGGGCTACGCGGCACCGGCAGCGTCAGCACCGTCGCCGAGAACGTGGTCGTCCCGCAGCACCGCGTCCTGCCGCTGCCGCTGGTGCTCGCCGAGCGGTACGCGTCGGAGGCGAACGCCGCGTCCCCGGTCTGGCGCGCGCCGCTGCTGCCGACCGCCTCCGCGCTGTCCGTCGGCACCGCCGTCGGGCTCGCCGTCGCGATCCGCGACCGGTTCCTGGACCGGCTGCCCACCCGCAAGATCACCTACACCGCGTACGAGAACCAGGCCGAGGCCCCGGTGACGCACCTGCGCCTCGCCGAGGCCGACATGAAGATCGACGAGGCGTTCTTCCACGCGCACCGGCTCGCCGACACCCTGGACGCCAAGGGAGCCGCGGCCGAGCCCTGGACCCCGGTGGAGCGGGCCCGCGCCCGCGCCGACATGGGACGCGCCGTCCGGCTCGCGCGCGAGGCCGGGGATCTGCTCAACGACGCGAGCGGCGGGTCGTCCATCTACGCCGGCGAGCCCATCCAGCGGATCGCCCGCGACCTGCACGCGATCACCATGCACGCCCTGATGAACCCGGACACCAACGACGAGCTTTACGGCCGCGTGCTGTGCGGCATGGAGCCCAACACGCTCTATATCTGACCTTCTCCCTTTCGCAGGAACCGCCGCCCGTGTCCGACGCGGGCGGCGGTTCATTTCACGGCTCGGTTCCTGTCAGGCCGCGGTTCCTGTCATCGGCGGATCAGGGGGCGCAGGACGCGAGGTCGCCGGTCGGCGGGGTCGACGGGGTCGGGCCGAAGAACAGGCCCGCGCACTGCTGGAGGAAGGTCGGGTTCTCCTCGGGGATCCAGTGCCCGGTGTCGGGCGCGACGACGGTCCGGACGTCGCTGGCGACCGCCTGGAACGACTGCGCCACGCCCGCGCCGAAGACGTACTGCGAGCCCATGGCGAGGATCGGGACCGTCACCTTGGTGCTCGAAGCGGCCTTGTTGTACACGGCGTTGGCCGGGAACGCCCGGTAGTACTCGAAGCCCGCGCTGCGGTGGTCGGCCTCGGAGTACGCGCGGACGTTGCCGTCCTGGTCGATCCGGTCGGGGTATCGCGCGGAGCTGAACAGCCAGGTCAGGTAGGTCCGGGTGTGCGCGGCGTCGTTGATCAGGTTCTCCGGGACGGGCTTGGCGGTCTGGTTGAACAGCAGGTGCCAGCTCACGCCGTAGGCGTTCTCCAGGCCGAATCCGTTGAGCGGCGACTCCAGAACGGCCATTCGGGAGACGTCGGACGCGAAGTCGTGCGCGTAGGCGTAGGCCACGGACACGCCGAGGTCGTGCGCCAGGATGGCGACCTTGCCGAGCCCCAGCGCCGCCACGCCCTGGTGGATGCGCGCGGCGGTGTGCGCGCTGTCGAAGCCGCCGGACGGCACGCTGGACGCGCCCAGCCCCGGCAGGTCGAAGGCGACGACCGTGTGGGTCTTGGCGAGCTCCGGCATGACCTTGCGCCACTCGCGCCAGGTCTCCGGCCAGCCGTGCAGCAGCACGAGAACGGGGCCGGAACCGCCCTTGACGTAGTGCAGGGTGCCGCCGTCCACCGAGACGGTGCCGTCCTGGAAGGCCGACAGGTCCACGGTCTGGTCGGCGAGGCGTGCGCCCGCCTGCGCGCTGGAGGTCGAGGCGAACAGTACGGCCGCCGCGGTCGCCGCGGCGGCCAGCCGTCCGCGCCACCGCCGGGAGCGGCGCGGACGGTGGATGGGGGAGTGGTCCTGCTGCATCGTGCTTCCCTTCGTCGTGGCCGACAACTCGTCGATCACTAAGACCGGTCGGCGACGCGGGACTCATCGGTCGCCGACCGGTCCGGTTGGACTGGTTCGCACGTGCTGGTCGGAAGTGCGGTTCGGAGCGGGTCGGTCAGGACGCGGGGCGGAGGGCGTGGGTCAGGACGCGGGGCGGAGGGCGTGGGTCAGGACGTCCTGGTCAGCCGCACGGGCAGCGTGCGGTGGCCGTTCATGATGAAGGTCGGGAGCGGCTGCAGTTCCTCGTGCGGCACCGCGAGCGCGAGGTCGGGGAACCGGCCGAACAGGCTCGACAGGCCGACAGTGGCCACCATCCGCGCGATGCCCGCGCCGAGGCAGTAGTGCGGGCCGTGCCCGAAGGACAGATGCTCCTTGTTCTCCCGGGTGATGTCGAACCGCCCGGCGTCCTCGCCGTGCAGGGCCGGGTCCCGTCCGATCGCGCTGTAGTTGACCAGGATCGGGTCGCCCTTGGGGATTTTGACGCCGTCCAGTTCGATGTCCTCCACCGCGTACCGCAGCGGCAGGTGCGCGAGCGGCGACTCGACCCGCAGCGTCTCGTCGATGACGTCGTCCCAGCTCGCCTCGCCGGTGGTGACCAGCGCGCGCTGCTCCGGGTGGGTGAGCAGCGCGGTGATCGCGTTGTCGAAGAAGTTGATGGTCGTCTCCGACCCCGCGCCGAGAATCGCGAAGATGGTGTCGGCGAGCTCCTGCTCGCTGAGCCGGGTGCCGTCCTCGTCGCGGGCCGCGATCAGGTCGCTGGTGATGTCCTCGCCGGGCGTGCGCCGCTTCTCCTCGATCAGGTCGGCCATCGCGCCGCGCCATCCGGCGAGCACGGCCTGCGCCTGCTCGGGCGTCACGGTGGTGTCCACCATCATGTCGATGACCTTGGCGGTCTGCGCCCGCGCCTCCTCGGACATGCCGATGAGGTCGGCCACCAGCCGCGCGGGCAGCGGGTAGGCGAACCGCTCGCGCAGATCCACCACCTCACCGGGCGGGGTCTGCGCCAGGCCGTCCAGGAGCTGGTTCGTCAGCTCCACCACACGCGGCCGGATCGCCTCGGTGCGGCGCGGCGTGAACGCCTTGCCGACCAGCCGGCGCAGCCGAACGTGGTCCTTGCCGTACGCGGTGACCATGTTGTCCATCGCGATCCAGCTGATCATCTCCCAGTCGGGCGGGATCTCGCCGTTGATGAACGCGGGCCAGTGGTTGCGTGCGCTCTTGGTGACCCGGGGGTCGGTGAGCACGCGGCGGACGGCGTCGTGCCGGTTGACCGACCAGGCGCATACCCCGCCGGGCAGGCCCACCAGAACGGCGGGGCCCCGCGCGCGGAGCGCGGCGGCCTCGCCGTGGAGGTCGTGGCCGGACGGGTCGAGGCTCACCGGGCAGCGTTGGTCCATCGGAGTGGTCTCCTTGTCCGTACGTGAGAGTCAGCGGAGGGTGCGGAAGAACGTCCGGACGTCGTCGACGAGCGCCCCGGGCCGCTCCATGGCGGCGAAATGGCCGCCCTCGTCGAACTCGGTCCAGTGCGTGATGGACGGCAGGTCGCGGTCGGCGAACCGGCGCACCGGCAGGAAGACGTCGTGCGGGAAGACCGCGACGCCGACCGGCACCGGCACCGGCGGCGGAACCACGCCAGAGATCGCCTGTGCGACCGCCGCCGCGCCCTCGTAATAGAAGTGGGCGGACGAGCCGATCGTCTTGGTGAACCAGTAGATCGAGGCCTGGGTGAGCAGTGCGTCGCGGTCCACGGCGGGCTCGGGTGCGCCGCCGTTGTCCGTCCACTCGGCGAACTTCTCCGCGATCCAGGCGAGCTGGCCCACCGGGGAGTCGTGCAGCGCGTAGGCGAGCGTCTGCGGCCGGGTGGCCATCACCTTCATGTAGCCGGACAGCTCGGCGTCGAAGCGGGCGAGCGCGCCGAGCCGCGCCTGGTCCGCCTCGTCCAGCCCGGCCATCTCGGCCGGGTCCCCGGACGGGAAGGTCATCAGCATGTTGACGTGCACGCCGAGCACGTGCTCAGAGTCGTGCCGTCCGAGCTGGAGCGAGATCGGCGACCCGGCGTCGCCACCCTGCGCCGCGTAGGCGTCGTAGCCCAGGCGGCGCATCAGCTCGGCCCAGGCGGCGGCGATGCGCGGCACGTCCCAGCCGGTCTCACGCAGCGGGCTGGAGAATCCGTAGCCCGGTAGCGACGGGATCACCAGATGGAACGCGTCGGCGGGGGCGCCGCCGTGCGCACGCGGGTCGGACAGCGGGCCGACGACCCGCTCGAATTCGGCCACCGACCCGGGCCAGCCGTGCGTGAGGAGCAGCGGCAGCGCGTCTCGCTCGGGCGACCGGACGTGCGCGAAATGGATGGTCTGGCCCTCGATCTCGGTGGTGAACTGCGGGATCTCGTTCAGCCGAGACTCGGCCGCGCGCCAGTCGTAGCCGTCCCGCCAGTACCCGGCCAGCTCCTTCAGCCAGCCGCGCGGCACGCCGCGCCGCCACCCGACGCCGGGCAGTTCGTCCGCCCACCGGGTCGCGGCGATGCGGTGCTTCAGATCGTCGATGTCGGCCTGCGGGATCTCGATTTTGAACGGGCGCATGGCCCAACCCCATTCCTGTCGGCGGAGACGGACGGCGGACGACTCGTCGCCGAAGGCGCGCACACCGGCGGAGCCACGACCGACGGTCGCATCGCCGATCAGGACGCCGCATCTTCCGCATTGCGCACCCCGCCGGCACCGGCCGCCACGGACGGCACACTCGGAGATGCGCGCCGGGCTGGACACGTCCGACGATGACGCGGTGGCCGTCCGGAACCCCGAGCGAAACGGAGGCCGAGTCCGTGACCGCGTCCCTGGAGAGTTCCGCATCGGAGGTCCCGGCGCCGAGCGTCGTCATCGCCGTCCCGAACGAGGTCCTGGCACACGGCCTCGAGGCGGTGCTCCGGTCCGCCGGGGTCCCGGTCGTGCGGCGTCTCCAGCACGGCGCGGACGCGGCCCTCGCGCTGCGCCGCGAACCGGCCGACTACGTCCTGGCGGCGGGCGATCCCGGCTGGCTGGACGGCGTCGCCGCCGCGGCGGCGGGCACCCGCGCCAAGATCCTGCTGATCGTGGACATCCACGCGGCGCCCGACGTCCTCGCCCGGACCGTCATCCGCGCCGACGGCTACCTCGCCCAGCAGGACCTGTCCGCCGAGACGCTGGACGACTGTCTGCGCCGGGTAGGGCGGGGCGAGCTGCCCATGCCGTTCGGCCTCGCGCACGCGCTGCTCGACGGGGCCCGGCCGCCCGCCCCGCGGCGGGCTCGCGCGACGCGGCTCACCGACCGGGAGCGGCAGGCGCTGGAACTGCTCGCCGAGGGGCTGACCAACCAGCAGATCGCGCGCCGCCTGTCGATCTCCAGCCACGGCGCGAAGCGGCTGGTCACCGCCATCATGCTGAAGCTGGACGCGCCCAACCGCACGGCCGCGGTCGCGACCGCCCTCGGGGAGGGGATCATCGAATCCCGGTGAGGGCGGGACCGGCCGGGCACTCGTCCGGCGGCAGCGACCGCCCGCGCGCGAACTCGGCCGCGAAGTCCGGCTCGCCCAGCGCCGCCAGCGTCCGGGCCCGGACCCGGTCGGCGTCCGCGCGTTCCGAGCCCAGCAACGGGGTGCCCGCCGCGTCCCGGACGGCCGCGGCCGCGCCCAGCAGGCGGGCGGCCCGCCGGGGCGCGCCGTCCAGCGAGTACGCGCCCGAGAGCCCCTCCAGCGCCAGCGCGACCGCCCTCGGCTCGCCGGTCTCCCGGGCCGCGGCGTAGCCGTCCCGGTGCCGGGCCAGGGCCTCCTCGGCGTCGCCGCGCTGCTCGGCGACGAAGCCGAGCTCGGTCTGCACCGTGGCGAGGCCGTCCGGCCACGCCATCTGCCGGTTCCAGTCCAGCCAGGGCAACAGCCGCTTGACGGACGGGTCGAGCCGGTTCCGGCGCCGGTCGGCGACCGCCATCCCCACCTCGGCGGACTGCTCGATCACCGGGTTGGACTGCTCGACGGCCAGCTTGCGGGCCCGCTCGTACAGCTCGTCGGCCTCGGAGTAGTCGCCGGTCAGCACGGCGATCCGGCCCAGCTCGCACAGCGTGAAGGCGACCTTGGGCCAGAGCCCCAGCTCCTGGGCGACGCGCAGGTTCTCCAGATGCAGCGTCCGCGCGCGGGCCCAGTCCCCGTTGAGGCGGGCGAGCGTCGCCAGCGGATCGGTCGCGTTCAGCACGCCCCATTGGTCGCCGAGGCTCCGGAACAGCGCCGCGCTCCGCTCGGCGTCGCGCCGCAGCGCGGCGTGGTCGCCACGCAGCAGCGCCCCCCAGGCCAGCGTGCTCAGGGCCGCCGCCACACCCCACTCGTCGCCGAGCGCGCGGGCGTCGGCGAGCACCTGGGCCGGCAGCGTTTCGCCGGGCGGGGCGTCCGGGCCGCTCGGGATCACCACCGCCAGCAGCCCGCGCGCCCGGGTCAGCGCGCGCGGGTCGGCGACGTCGGCGGGGAGCGGGCCGAGCACCTCCGACGGCAGCGCGGCGGGCCCGGCCGTGCGGCCCGCCATCGCCGACAGGGCGCACTGCCAGGTCAGCGCCGTGAGCCGGAGGCCCGGCGCGGCCTCGCCCGGGACGGCCAGCGCCCGCGACAGCGAGCGGGTCCCCTCGTCCAGCCGTCCGCGCACCGTCCAGTACCAGGCGAGCGCGCAGGCCAGCCGGACCGCCAGGCCCTGCTCGCCCTGCCGGACGGCGGCGTCGAGCGCGGCCCGCAGGTTCAGGGTCTCCAGGTCCAGCCGCCGCAACCAGGCTCGCTGCTCCGGGCCGCGCAGGTTCGGGTCGGCGCGCTCGGCGAGCTCGGTGTAGTGCGCGGCGTGCCGGAGCCGGACCCGGTCCAGCTCGTCGGCCTCCCGCAGCCGCTCAAGGCAGTACGCCGCCACCGACTCCAGCAGCCGGTACCGCGCGCCGTCCGGGGTCTCCTCCAGCACGACCAGCGACCGGTCGACGAGGGTCGCCAGGGTCGCCAGGACGTCCTCGACGGGCACCGCGCCGCCTGAGCAGACCGCCTCGGCCGACTCCAGCGTGCAGCCGCCCGAGTGCACCGCCAGCCGCCGCAGCACGGTCCGCTCGTCCGCCGACAGCAGCTCCCAGCTCCAGTCGATCATCGCCCGGAGAGTCCGCTGCCGGGCGGGCGCACCGCGGGTGCCCGCGCCCAGCAACCGGAACCGGTCGTCCAGCCGGGCCGCCAGCTGCTCCACCCCCAGCGTCCGGACGCGGGTGGCGGCCAGTTCCAGCGCGAGGGGCAGGCCGTCCAGCCTGCGGCAGATCGTCAGCACGGCGGGGGCGTTCCCGGCGTCGAGGGCGAACCCGGCGGACGCCGCCTGCGCCCGCGTCACGAACAGCCGCACCGCGCTGTAGCCGAGCAGCGCCGCCGCGTCCCGCTCCGGGGCGTCCGGGCCGGGCACCGCGAGCGGCGGCACGCTCCACAGCCGTTCGCCCGCCACGCCCAACGGCTCGCGGCTCGCGGCCAGCACGCGCAGCTCTGGAGCGGCCCGCAGCAGCCGGTCCACCACCTCGGCGGCGGCCTCCACCACGTGCTCGCAGTTGTCCAGCACGATCAGCAGCCGCCGCCCGCGCAGCACCGCGGCCAGCCGGTCCAGCGGAGACCCGCCGGCGTCGGGCGCGCCGGACGGGACCGGGCCAGGCACGCCGAGCACGGTCGTGATCATCTCCGCGATCGCGGCCGCCGCGTCGGCCGCCGCGGGGCCGGAGCCGGGGGCGGAGGGGGAGCCGTCCAGCCCGGCCAGTTCCACGAGCCAGACGCCGTCCCGGAACCGGTCGGTCAGCGTCGCCGCCGTGGCCGTCGCGAGCCGGGTCTTGCCCACGCCGCCCGGCCCGGTCAGCGTCACCAGGCGGGCGGCGTCGAGCAGCTCCTCGGCCTCGCGGATCGCCGCCTCCCGCCCGATCAGCTCGGTGAGCGGCACGGCCAGGTTGGTCGTGGCGCGCGGGGCCGGGGCGGGCGCGGGCTCGCCCGACAGGGCCGGGTCGTGGTCGAGGATCGCCGCGTGCAGGGCGGCCAGCTCGGGGCTCGGGTCCACGCCGAGCGACTCGCGCAGCTCCTCGCGCAGCCGGTGGAAGCCGTCCAGCGCGTCCCGCTGCCGTCCGGCCCGGTACAGCGCCCGCATGTGGACGGCGCGGAGCCGCTCCCGGTGCGGGTGCCGCTCGACCAGGTCGGCGAGCTCGCCGACGAGCAGGTTGTGCTCGCCCAGGTCCATCCGGGCCTCGGCGAGCAGCTCCAGCGCGGCAAGCCGCTGCTCCTCCAGGCCTGCGATCGTGGCGCGGGCGAACTCCTCGTCGGCGAAGTCCGCCAGCGCGGGGCCCCGCCAGAGCTCCAGCGCCTCTCCCAGCAGGGTGGCCCGGGACCGCAGGTCGTCGGTCCGCTCGGCCTCGGCGACCAGCGCCCGGAACCGCTCGGCGTCGGTCGCCTCGCCCGGGACCGCGAGCAGGTAGCCGGGGCTGCGGTGGACGATCAGATCCCGGCCGCCCGGCTCCGCCTCGTCCAGCACCCGGCGCAGCTGGGAGACCTTGCTGCGCAGCACGGCGCCCGGGTTGCCGGGCAGCCGGTCGCCCCACAGGTCGTCCACCAGTCGGTCGGCGGACACCGGGAACCCGCGGTGCAGCAGCAGGACGGCCAGCAGCCGCCGGACCTTCAGCTCCGGGATCCGGACCGGCTGGCCGTCCGGGGCCCACACCTGGAGGGGACCGAGGATGCCGAATCGCATGACGACCACCGTAGACCAGCGGGCCGTCCGGCATCCGGAACGGCACCGGAACGTATCCGGAACGTCGCGGACGGACACTGCGCGGGCAGGCCCGCCGCGCCACCTCGCAGGCCCGTCGGCCCGACCGGTCGCGGACGGCACCTGCCTCGTACCGCACAGACCGCATACCGAGAGGAAGGACTGATCATGTCCGCGAACGCCACCAACGCCCCGCCGGTCGAGGGGGGCCCGACAGCGGGGCGCGCGGAGTGGACCGGCCTCCTCGTGCTGGCCCTCGCCACGCTGGTCCTCTCGCTGGACCTGAGCGTGCTGAGCCTCGCGCTGCCGCACCTGGCCGAGGATCTCGGCGCGAGCGGCATCCAGCAGTTGTGGATCATGGACATCTACGGGTTCATGACCGCGGGCTTCCTGATCACCATGGGCACCGTGGGGGACCGGGTCGGCCGCCGCCGGCTGCTGATGATCGGCACCGCGGTGTTCGCGGTCGCCTCGGTCGCCGCCGCCTACTCGCAGAGCCCCGAGGCGCTGATCGCGGCGCGCGCGGTGATGGGCCTCGCGGCTGCCACCGTCATGCCGTCCGGCATGGCGCTGATCGCCACCATGTTCGTCAACCCGGTGCAGCGCGGCATGGCGATCTCCTCGTGGATGAGCTGCTTCATGATCGGGATGCTGCTCGGCCCGGTGGTCGGCGGCATCATGCTGCACTTCTTCTGGTGGGGATCGGTCTTCCTGATCGGCGTGCCGGTGGTGCTGGTGCTGCTGGTCGTCGCGCCCCGGGTGCTGCCCGAGAGCCGGTCGGACCAGGCGGGACGGATCGACCCGCTCAGCGTCGTGCTGTCGCTCGGCGCGGTGCTGGGCGTCGCCTACGGGTTCAAACGGCTCGCGGTGGACGGCTGGGAGGCGCTGCCCATCGGCATCGTCGTCGCGGGGCTGCTGCTCGGCGCGCTGTTCGTGTACCGGCAGCACCGGATGGACGTGCCGCTTCTGGACCTGTCGCTGTTCGGCATCCCGGCGTTCGCCGTCTCGCTGGTGCTCGGCCTGCTCGGCGGCGCGGTGCAGGGCGGCAGCGCGTTCATGGTGAACCTGCACCTGCAGATGGTCGAGGGGCTGTCGCCGCTGAAGACCGGGCTGTGGCTGCTGCCGACCTTCCTGGCGATGATCCTCGGCCTGATGATGGGGCCCGGCATCGCGCAGAAGGTCAAGCCCGGCTACGTGATCTCGGCGGGGCTGCCCATCGCCGCCGTCGGCTACGTCCTGCTGACCCAGGTCGGCGCGCACGGCGGGCTGGCGCTGGTGCTGATCGGCTTCGCGGTCACGCTGTTCGGCGTCGGCATCCCGATGGGGCTCGGCACCGGGCTCGGCATGAGCACGGCGCCGCCGCAGAAGGTCGGCGCGGCGTCCTCGCTGATGCAGACCTGCAACGAGCTGGGCGTCGCCGTGGGTATCGCACTGCTGGGCAGCATCGGCACCGCCGTCTACCGGAGCGATCTCGGTGGGAAGCTGCCGGACGGGCTGCCCAAGCAGGCCCACGACGGGGCCATGCAGAGCATCGCCGGGGCCGTGAACGTGGCCAAGAGCATTCCCGGCAAGGTCGGGGACGACGTGCTCCGCGCGTCGCGGGAGGCCTTCACCTCGGGCCTGCACACGGTCGCCATCGTGGCCGCCGTCGTCATGGTGTGCCTGGCGGTCGTGACCGGTACCGTGCTGCGGCACATGCTGCCCACCCCGCCCGGAATGCCCGGGGGCCCGCCCGGAGGCCCCGGCGGTCCAGGTGAGCAGCACGCCACGACGGCGGGCGAGCCGTCGTCGGGCGCCGGGGCCGAAGAGCCACCGGGGGAGTAACCGGACCGGACCGACGAACCATCGGGGGAGTCTCCGAGTCCCCACACGAGGCGGCCGCTCCGCGCGATGATCGGCGGGGCGGCCCCTTGTCGTCCCCCGACCATCCGGGCCGGGCGTACCGGCCCCGCGACAGGACGGAGCAGCATCATCTACGGCAACCTGGAGATCCGGCGGGCGCGGGTGAACAACCTGCGGAACGTCTCGCTGGACATCCCGAAGCAGAAGATCACCGTGTTCACTGGGGCCTCGGGCTCCGGCAAGTCCTCGCTGGCGTTCGGCACCATCGCGGCCGAGTCGCAGCGGCTGATCAACGAGACCTACCCGGCGCACGTCCAGGCCGCCCTGCCGAAGTACGGGCAGCCGGACGCGGACTCGATCGCCGGGCTGTCGGCCGCGATCGTCGTGGACCAGCAGCGGATGGGCGGCAACGCGCGCTCCACCGTCGGCACGGCCACCGACGCGTACACGCTGCTGCGGCTGCTGTACTCCAGGGTGGGACGGCCCGCCGTGAGCCATCCGAAGAAGCTGTCGTTCAACGACCCGCAGGGCATGTGCGAGGAGTGCGAGGGCCTGGGCCGGGCGGCGGCCGTCGACATCGACGCCCTGGTGGACCGGGACCGGTCGCTCAACGAGGGGGCCTTCCGGTTCCCCACGCTCGAGCCGGGGTCCGCGCACTGGAACTTCTTCGTCAGCTCCGGCTTCTTCGACAACGACAAGAAGCTCGCCGACTACGACGACGAGGAATGGGACCTGCTGCTCAACGGCCCCAGCCGGAAGGTGAGCATCGAGCGCGGCGACAAGGTCTCCAACTTCACCTACGAGGGGCTGCTGCCGAAGTTCCGGCGGTTGTGGATGGCCAAGGGCGCGGACCGCATCGCGGCCCGGCTGCGCGAGCCCTACGAGCGCGTGGTGACGACGGGCCGCTGCATGAGCTGCGGCGGAACCCGGCTCAACCCGGAGGCGCTCGCCTGCCGCGTCGACGGGAAGAACATCGGCGAGTGCATGGCCATGGAGGTCGCCGACCTCTCCCGGTTCGTCGCGGCGGTCGAGGAGCCGGAGGTGGCGCCGGTCGTCTCCGCGCTGACCCACCGCCTGGGCGGCCTCACCGGCATCGGCCTGGGCTACCTGAGCCTGGACCGGGAGAGCGTCACGCTGTCCGGCGGCGAGTCCCAGCGAGTCAAGATGGTCCGCCACCTCGGGTCGAGCCTCACCGACATGACCTACGTCTTCGACGAGCCGACGGCGGGCCTGCACCCGTTCGACGTGCACCGGCTCAACGAGCTGCTCGTCCGGCTACGGGACAAGGGCAACACCGTGCTCGTCGTGGAGCACAAGCCCGAGGTCATGGAGATCGCCGACCACGTGGTGGACCTGGGACCGGGCGCGGGACGGGACGGCGGCGAGATCGTCTACCAGGGCGACTTCGCGGGCCTGCGCGCGTCCTGCACCCTCACCGGCGGCCACCTGGACCGCCACCAGCGGATCAAGGACGAGCCCCGCGAGCCGCGCGGGTGGCTGCGCATCGAGCGCGCCCGGCTGCACAACCTGAAGGACGTGACGGTCGACGTCCCCGAGGGCGTCCTGACGGTCGTGACCGGAGTGGCGGGCGCGGGCAAGAGCGCGCTGATCCAGGGGTGCCTGCCGCGCCACCGGCCCGACGCGGTCTTCATCGACCAGAGCATCCCGCGCGGCTCGCGGCGGTCCACCCCCGCGACCTACACCGGCATGCTCGACCCCGTCCGGACCGCCTTCGCCAAGGTCAACCGGGTGGACCGGGCGCTGTTCAGCGCCAACTCCGAGGGCGCCTGCCCGGACTGCCAGGGTCTGGGCGTGATCTACACCGACCTGGCGCACCTGGACCCGGTGGTGACCACCTGCGACTCCTGCGACGGCCGCCGGTTCAATGACGAGGTGCTCGGCTACCGCCTGCGCGGCCGGGACATCAGCCAGGTGCTGGAGATGACGGCCGCCGAGGCCGCCGACTTCTTTACCGAGCCCGACATCACCGCGCCGCTGCGCCGTCTGATCGACGTGGGCCTCGGCTATGTCACCCTCTCCCAGCCCGTCAGCACGCTGTCCGGCGGCGAGCGGCAGCGCCTCAAGCTCGCCAACGAACTCGGGAAGTCCGGCCGCCTCTACGTCCTGGACGAGCCGACCACCGGCCTCCACATGAACGACGTCGACCAGCTCATCGACCTGTTCGACCGCCTGGTGGACGGCGGCAGCACGGTCATCGTCATCGAACACGACCTGGACGTCGTCTCCCGTGCTGACTGGATCATCGACCTGGGCCCCGGCCCCGGCCACGAGGGCGGCAACGTGGTCTTCACCGGCCCCCCGACGGCCCTGCTGGACGCCCAGGACTCGGTCACCGCCGAATACCTCCGCCGCCGGGTGGCCTCCCGCGTCGGCTGAGCCGGCGCGCCCGCGCGGGGCGGTGTCTCCCGCGCGGGGCGGTGTCTCCCGCGCGGGGCGGTGTCTCCCGCGCGGGCGCGGCGGCCGTTCGGGCGAATGGGCAAGTGCGGAGATGCGGGGCGAGCGGGCGCTCGTGAGACTTCAGGGAGGCATCGCGAGAGGAGTCCCCATGCGTGTCCTGTTCGTGACCCCGCCCGCGCTCAAGTCCCATATGTACGTGCAGACGCCGCTCGCGTGGGCGCTGCGGACGGCGGGCCATGAGGTGCGCGTCGCCGTCCAGCCCGACCTGGCCGAGGCCGTCCAGGGCACCGGGCTGACCGCGGTGGTGGCGGGTGAGAACATGCTCGACCGGCTGACCGAGATCGACGAGGCCGAGCCGCCGACGGAGCCCCGCCCGCCCGGCGCGCCGACGCCCGTGCAGACCGACTACGCCGCCGACGACCCGCACGCCGAGCTGGACTACCTGGTCGACAAGTTCCTGAGCAGGCTGTGCGACGAGCGAATCGTTGCCGACATGGTCGACTTCGCCCGCCGCTGGAAGCCCGACCTGGTCATCTGGGACCAGCTCTGCTATGCCGGGGCGGTGGCGGCGCGCGCGTGCGGCGCGGCGCACGCGCGGATGCTGTTCGGCGCGGACGCCCTGGTGCAGCTCCGGTCGGGCGCACGGCGGCAGAAGCCGGACGCCGACCCGATGCAGGACTGGCTGGCCGCGCTGCTCGGCCGGTACGGCGCCGAGTACGCCGACGACGCCGTGACCGGGCACTGGACGATCGACACCATGCCGCCGTGGGTCTGGCGACCGGAGGGCCCGGCGTACCTGCCGGTCCGGCACCTGGCGTTCAACGGCCCGTCCGTCGTCCCGGACTGGGTGCTCGATGCCCCGGACCGGCCCCGCGTGGCGCTCACCCTCGGCCTGTCCCACCAGGAGTCGGGGGTCGCGCACGCCTCGACCGCCGAGCTGCTCGACGCGGTGGCGGACGTGGACGCGGAGGTGGTGGCCGCGATCGGCGGTGTCCCGGACGGGGCGTCCGCCGTGCCGGACAACGTGCGCGTCGTCGACTTCGTCCCGCTGAACGCGCTACTGCCGAGTTGCGCCGCGGTCGTGCACCAGGGCGGCACCGGGACCTTCGCGGCGGGCTACGAGTACGGCGTCCCGCAGTTGCTCGTGCCGAGCGTCTACTGGTCCGACAAGTGGTTCGGCCCGGTGGCGCAGGCAAGCGGCCTGGAACAAGAGGGCGCGGGGATCTACGTCGCCGACTCCGACCGGCTCACCGCGGACGCGTTGCGCGAGGCGCTGCGGACCGTCCTGGACGACCCCGGCTACGCGGCGAACGCCGCCCGCCTGCGCACCACCCTGATGGCCCTGCCCACCCCGAACGGGATCGTCCGCCTGCTGGAGGAGCTGACGGCCGAGCACCGCGGGCGCGGGGCCTGAATCCGTTCCGGGGCGGGCCCGTTCGGACGTCCGAGGGGGTGGCGGTCGTGCGCCGCGAGTGCGTCGCCCGGACCGCCCGGAACGGGTGCGCGAAGTGACGAGGGGGCGGGACCGCCGCGCGCGGTCCCGCCCCCTCATGTTCCCGGTCAGGCGGTGAAGGTGTGCTCGTGCATGGCGTCCTCGATGTCGGCGAGTTCGAGGAAGCGGTCGCAGACCGGATCCCAGTCGCCCGCGTTGCCGGCCACGAGGCACTCGCCGAACAGGCGGGCCTGCCGCTGCTTGTACCGGGCCATCGTCAGGTCGCCGCCCGCCTTGAAGAACGCCGCGTAGTCCATGCCACGCCGCGCCTGGGCCGGGAAGGTGAAGATGGTCAGGAAGGCGTGGCTGCGCGGGGGGAGCTCGTCGTTGCGCAGCCGCTTGGCGAAGTCGCGGATCACCTCGCCGCCGGACGGCGTCTCCCGGCGGATCGAGTCGAAGTAGGCCATCGCCGCCATGTACCGCTCGTCCGGCGTCGGCGTGCTCCGCACCCGCAGGTCGAGCCAGCGGTGGAACGGCCCTCCGGGGCAGGGCAGGTCGTCCGCCCGCCAGGATCGTTCCAGGTCGGACAGGGCCATCGACGCCGCCGGGAATCCCAGCGGGTCGTGCAGGTAGACCCGCTCGTCGTCGATCGCGTACGCCACCACGTAGTGGTCCGCGCCGCGCGCGTGCTGGTGGTAGGGGAAGTAGCGCAGGTACCCCATGTCGAGCGGGCCGAGCAGGACCGGGCCGGTGGTCAACTCCGCGCGCAGGATGGCAGCGACGTCGGCATCCGCCGGGCCCGAGCGCGCCATGCAGTCGAGCCCGAGCAGGTCCAGCGCCCGGACGAGCCGGTCCGGCGACGGGACGAGGCTGAAGTAGAGCTTCTCGCACTCCGGTTCCGAGACCAGGTGGCCGCCCATCAGTGAGATGCCGGTGAGCACCTCGATCAGCCCGGAGCTGATGCCCTGGACGCCCTGACCGGACACGAACATGGCGGCCGCGTCGGCATAGCAATAATTCACGTTCCCGTGGTACTCGAACGCACCCGACAGCGATTCGCCTGGAGTTCCGGCGGCGGAGAATTCCATTCCGTTCCCCTTTTCATCGATGGTGATGCGCCCGATGTTAGCCGTTTATCTCGACATTTTCACTGGTCCGAAGAAATGGCGCAATAACGGAGAAACCGCAGAGCCGCGGTGGGGGGAGGAATGAGAGCGGCTCCGCGGTTTCGCCGGAGTGTGTCCGATCAGGCGAAGGAGATCGGCGCGCTGCCGAAGACGCCGTCGGCGTTCCCGGCGTTGATGGTGCACTGGATCTTGGCGCAGTCGACGGTTCCCCAGGCGGTGCCGTCACCGAGGCGGCCGTCGAAGGTGCTGTGCACGATCTTGGTGGTGGCGCCGGAGCCGCCGGCGTCCAGGGTCACCTGCGTCATGTCGGACAGGTTGCAGGCCCACTGCCCGGACTGGACCTCGGCGCACTCGACCACGCCGACGTTCGAGTCGCCGGCGAAGCCGCTCGCCGAGACGTTCACGGTCGCGCCGTCCGACAGTCCGGTGGACGGCGAGGCGGTGACCGCGGGCGCGAGGGCGGGGGACGCGGCGGAGGCGGGCAGGGCGGCGGCCGTCGCCAGGCAGGTCGCCAGGCAGGTCGCCGTGGCCAGCCTGGCGGTGAGACGGACTCGCGTCGGGGACATGTGAGAGCTCCTTCTGGATCGCTTGGACCGGCGGTCCGCCGGTCCCGGTTGGCGCGTTCCACACTGCGCTCCATGAGTTCCGGACTTGTTCCGGTCCGTTTTTGTCAGGAGTTCCGTCAGGCCTGCTGCTAGGGATGACGCTGGGCGTCCGGCATCGGCTCCGGATGGCTCGACCGGGGCGCAATTCCGAAGATGCATGGGACTTTCTGAAATGTGAGGCTACGGGCGGAAGCGCCCCCCGAACGCCAGTGCCCACTGAAAGGAACGAAGCACCCATGAGCCCGACGCTGCCCGCCGGATTCGGCATGGTCGAAGGAGTTCCCGAAGAGCGCTACCAGGAATGGCTCGACTGCTGGCTCGGCGCGTTCGGCAGCCCGCCCGGCGCGGACGAGGCGATGGTCGGCTTCTACCGCCGGACGCATCCGCCGGAACGGGCCATCGCGATCTACGACGACGGCGGGTACGTGGCGACGAACACCTCCCTGCACCGGGACTTCGTCCTGCCGGGCGGGGCCACCGTGCCGATGGCCGCCTGCACCGGGGGCTCCTGCCATCCGACGCTCACCCGGCGCGGCCTGATGAGCGTCACGCTGGACCGGCTGCACCGCCGGGCCGCCGAGGAGGGCAAGGCACTGTGCGCCGGGGGCGTTTCGGAGTGGCCCATCTACCGGCGGTTCGGCTACGGGCCCGCGACCTGGTACGACTCGGTCGAGATCGACGTGCGCCGGACCCGGCTGCGCGACGACGTGCCGGGCGAGGGCGTCCGGCCGCGCCGGGTCGAGGGCGCGGAGGCGCGGGAGGTGGCCCGGCGGGTCTACACCCGGCAGGCCGCGACGACCCCGGGCGAGGTCGTCCCGCCGGACTGCTTCTGGGACCGGCTGGCGATGGACCCGGGCTCGCCCGAGCTGGAGATGATGCTCGCGCTCAGCGGGCCGGGCGGCCCCCGCCACTGCGCCGCGATCGGGGACCGCGGCCTGGTGTCCTACCGGATCATGCCGGACTGGACGGACGAGCAGGCCCCCAACAACGTGCTCCAGGTCATCGACTTCCTCGCCGCCGACGACGAGACCGCCGGGGCGCTCTGGCGACACCTGTTCTCCATCGACATGATCGGCGAGATCCACGTGTGGCGGCTGCCGGTGGACGACCCGCTGCGCTGGTGGGCGGTGGACGCGCGGTGGATCCGGACCCGGCCCAAGGACGGGATGTGGCTGCGGTTGATCGACGTGCCCCGGCTGCTCTCGGCGCGCACCTGGTCGGCCGACGGTGCGCTGACGCTGCGGGTCCACGACGACCAGGGGTACGCCGAGGGCACCTACCGCCTGGAGGCCGGCGCCGGGACCGGCTCGTGCGCTCGCGACACCGCCACACCCGACCTGGAGATGGATGTGTCCGCGCTGGGCGCGATCCTGCTCGGTGGCACGTCCGCCGCCGGAATGGCCCGCAGCGGCCGAATCCAGGCCAAGGACCCGCGCCACGTGCGCCTCTGGGACACCATGGCCACCCCCGAGCGAGCCCCCTTCATCTCGTACTGGTTCTGACGCCCGCCGCGTGTCCACGGCCGCCGCACCCCCCCAGGGGACCGTCGGCGGGCGGAGCGGCCGCGGCGCGATCCGCCCCGGGCGGGAGGTCGTC